>NZ_MCUF01000038.1:20501-63762 GCF_002873615.1 Shewanella sp. 10N.286.51.B7 | reverse complement strand
AAGGAGCCATATGGCTCCTTTTTAGTTATTAAATCAAACTTCTTAATAAGTAGAGTGATTTAACACTCTGAATTATTTAGTACCAAAAATCTTATCACCTGCATCACCTAAGCCCGGTAAAATATAACCTTGCTCGTTTAAGCAGTCATCAATAGATGCAGTGAATAGTTCGATATCAGGATGCGCCGCTTCTAATGCTTTAATTCCTTCAGGGGCTGCAACTAGCACAAGTGCTTTAATTGATACGCAGCCACGTTTTTTCAATAAGTCGATAGTGGCAATCATTGAACCGCCAGTTGCAAGCATTGGGTCAACTACAATTGCTACACGCTCATCTACATTGCTTACTAACTTATCGAAGTAAGGCACAGGTTCTAACGTTTCTTCGTCGCGGTAAATACCCACAACCGAGATTTTAGCACTAGGCATATGCTCAAGGACGCCATCCATCATGCCAAGTCCTGCACGAAGAATAGGTACTACAGTAACTTTTTTACCTTTGATCTGTTCAATCTCAACAGGGCCATTCCAGCCATTAATAGTGACGGTTTCTGTTTCAAAGTCTGCAGTTGCTTCGTACGTTAATAAGCTGCCTACTTCTGTAGCCAACTCACGAAAACGCTTAGTACTGATTTCAGCTTCACGCATTAACCCTACTTTATGACGAATTAACGGATGTTTTACTTCAACGACTTTCATTTTTGCACTCCTAATGATGAGATATTTTTCGCAAATTGTTCAAATTCTAGTTTATTTATTCTCTTTATAAAACATAAAGTTTCATAATTGCAGCCAATCTCACGCTAAACAGCTAAAACCATTACAGAAAACTGTTTTCATAATCGGATAAACCTGAAACATGACTTTCGACGCCTATCACAAGCTGATAGAATAGCGCCGCATAAAATCCCATAAAACGATGTACCTTAGAGGATCCTCCGTGAGCACTCCTACACCACTTAGCTATAAAGACGCTGGCGTTGATATCGATGCTGGTAATGCATTAGTCAATAACATTAAATCTGCGGTAAAACGCACTCACCGTCCTGAAGTCATGGGCAACCTAGGTGGTTTTGGCGCTCTTTGCGAATTACCAACGAAGTACAAACACCCAGTATTAGTTTCAGGTACTGACGGTGTTGGAACCAAGTTACGTTTGGCCATTGATTACAAAAAGCATGACACTGTTGGTGTTGATTTAGTTGCTATGTGTGTAAATGACCTAATCGTATCTGGTGCAGAACCTTTGTTCTTCCTAGATTACTACGCAACAGGCAAGTTAGATGTAGAAACGGCAACTTCTGTTGTCAACGGTATTGCTGAAGGTTGTCACCAATCAGGCTGTGCATTAATCGGTGGTGAAACTGCTGAAATGCCAGGCATGTATGAAGGTGAAGACTATGATTTGGCAGGCTTTTGTGTTGGTGTTGCTGAAAAAGAAGCAATCATCGACGGCACAAAAGTTAAGTCTGGCGATGCATTGATCGCTTTAGGCTCTACAGGTCCTCATTCAAACGGTTACTCTTTAGTACGTAAGGTATTAGAAGTGAGCAAAGCGGATCCACAACAAGATCTCGCTGGTAAGCCACTAATCGAACACTTATTAGAACCGACTAAAATTTATGTTAAGCCTTTACTTAAGCTGCTTGAACAAACTGAAGTTCATGCAATGGCGCACATCACTGGCGGCGGGTTCTGGGAAAACATCCCACGCGTATTGCCAGATGACTGTAAAGCCGTAGTCAAAGGTGACTCTTGGCAGTGGCCTGTTGTATTCGACTGGTTAATGGAAAACGGTAACATCGAACAATTCGAAATGTACCGCACCTTTAACTGTGGTGTCGGCATGATTATCGCCCTTCCTGCTGAAAAAGTAGAATCAGCATTAGCACTGCTAACAGCTGAAGGCGAAAATGCTTGGTTAATCGGTGAAATTGCAAATCGTCAAGGTGACGAAGAGCAAGTGGAGATTAACTAGATGCCTGTATGCTGTCGCGTTCTCGTTCTTATTTCGGGTAACGGTAGTAACTTACAAGCCATTATTGATGGTTGTGATGATAACGTAGACGCTGAAGTTGTTGGCGTTATCAGTAACAAGCCTGATGCCTACGGACTCGTCCGTGCTCATCACGCTGAAATCAATACTAGTTGTGTTATCGCTCGCAAGGATGAAAGCCGTCAGCAGTACGACTCTCGCTTACAGCAAGCCATTGAACAATATCAACCTGATTTAATTGTGCTTGCTGGATTTATGCGTATTTTATCTGATGAATTTGTTAGTCAATATATTGGGCAGATGGTGAACATCCACCCTTCTTTATTGCCTAAATATGCTGGTTTACATACTCATCAAAGAGCACTAGATGCAAAAGATAAAGAACATGGTGCAAGTGTTCACTTTGTTATTCCAGAACTGGATGCTGGACCTGTAATTTTACAGGCTAAAGTACCAGTTTATGAAGACGACACTGTAGAAACATTATCTAGCCGTGTTCATGAGCAAGAGCATGCTATTTATCCTCTTGTGGTTAAATGGTTTAGTTTAAATCGACTTAAAATGTTAGAAAATCAAGCCTATCTTGACGACCAATTGATTGGTATTCATGGCTATGCGCCTGATTAAATCGATTTAGAATAAAGCCACAAACAAAAAATCTCGCAAATGCGAGATTTTTTATTATTTGATATTTGGCTTTTTAAAATGCTTACCTAACAGGTAAGTCCATCCCTGCGAACATTTCATCGATTAATTGTTGGTCACGTAGTGCCACCGCTTTTTCAACCACATCACGAGTTAAATGCGGTGCAAAGTTATACATGAAGTCATACATATAACTACGTAAGAAACTACCACGTCTAAAACCAATTTTTGTTGTACTGTGAGCAAACAAATGTCTTGCATCAATTGCCACTAAATCTTTATCTATCACAGGATCGATTGCCATCGATGCTATCACGCCAACACCCAGTCCTAATCTAACATAGGTTTTTAACACGTCAGCACTCGTGGCGCTGAATACCACTCTTGGTTCAAGTTCAGCTTTTTTGAATGATTTTTCAATTTCAGAGGCTTTATCAAAACCGAACACATAAGTGACTAATGGAAACTCAGCTAAATCTTCAATAGTTAACGTTTTACGATTGGCCAAAGGGTGATCGCGTGTAACGACTATAGAGCGATTCCAGTGATAACACGGCAGCATAATCAAATCGGAATACAAATGCATCGCTTCAGTGGCAATCGCAAAGTCAGCATCACCACGGGCTGCTTGTTCACTAATTTGCGAAGGCGTTCCTTGGTGCATGTGTAAATTAACTTTTGGGTAGCGTTTAATGAAAGGCTTAATCACTTGTGGCAAAGCGTAACGAGCTTGGGTATCAGTTGTAGCAATATTCAACTCACCTTGATTTGGCTGAGTATATTCTTCTGAGACTTTTTTTATGCTTTCAACTTTGCCTAAAATATCGTTTGAAATATCAATCACTAATTGGCCTGCGGGTGTCACATGAGTTAAGTGCTTACCGCTACGACCAAAGATTTGAATGCCAAGTTCATCTTCAAGCATTCGAACCTGTTTACTGATCCCAGGTTGCGAAGTGTAAAGGTCTTCAGCCGTAGCTGAGACATTCAAATTGTGTTTTACCACTTCTGCAATATATCTTAGTTGCTGTAATTTCATGCTACGACCTTTACTTTATGCCAAACAGAGTTTGAATTTGGTTTTTGAAGACTTCTAATAAAACTAATCAATTTACAAATTATAGAACTAAAACTGTTTATAAAAAGACTCGTTATAGCTAAATGTTATATACGATCTAAAATATTAATGCAAACAGTAATAAAGAGATTGAGAATTTTGCATGTTCTAAGGCTCTAATGGTAACCTTGCGGACTCAGTCCAAAGTTATAGTAATTCTTAACAAATTGAATAACTTTTTTACGACACTCGCTGTGTCTTGCGCTAAGATATAACTACAAATAAGATAAAAGTGGTACTCAACCACTCTGCTATTAATTATTGAACGGAAACCATATGACCTTTACCTTGGTATTGATCCTGTTAGGTGCACTTTTTATCCTGATCATTGGTATCAGTGTTATTCAGCAACAAAAAGAACGCGCTGAAGCTGAACGCAGAATGGAATTAAAGCGCCATAGAGCAATCATCAACGAAACTGAAGCTGTTTTATCTAACACTGGATTAGCATCATTTCCCAGTAGCGTTATTTTAGTGCTCTATAAGCGAATCAATGAAGCACTGGAATTGTCGTTAACTCACCTAGAAAACCAGCCGCAACAAGCTGACTATCAACGCCGTTTAGCTGATATTCAAAACCAAATAACGACACTCAGTTCTAGTCCATCTCAAGCACTAGCTATTGAAAATTTTCGTTTGCCTGACAATGACAAACAAATTTTAGAACTAGTGCAAATGCTTAAAAAGCTTAAGGCGATTATTCGAGCTGAGAACAACAAAGGTAAGCTGGACCCACAAGTCTTCGGTGAAGCTGAAAATCGAATTGATAGCTACCAACTACGTATTAACGTCGAGTCGATGCTTTCGCGTTCTCGCGCCGCTAACTCACTTAAACAGTTTGGTTCTTCTAAACAAATGGTGTCAAAAGCATTGGCAACATTGCAAGCCATTAAAGCTAAAACACCTAACGACCCATTTATTAGCCGCAAAGTGGATGAGGCAAAAGAGTTATTAGAAGAAATTAATTCTCAGCAAAAACAACTGAACCCAGATATTGCTAAAGCGCCTAAAGAGGATGAAGACGATATCGATATGCTGTTTCAGCCTAAAAAGAAGTGGTAATAGCAGCATCCATTATTCATTTAAAAAAGCCTCGAAAGAGGCTTTTTTTTTGCGCAAATTAATAACTTGTTGAGCTAAGCAAGAGCTTACATTAACTAGGCTTCTCAAATTGAATACATATGTAGCCAAACACTCTACTTCTAGCTTATAAAGCGCACTCCTCAATCCCTAGTGCTATGTTTACCTCTAGTACAGTTTCCTACATTGACATACAAAATTCGCTGAAATCTTAAGCACAAAAAATGGGACCCAAAGGTCCCATTTTAAAATACTAACTAAACTAGCTTCAGTTCAGATAAATTAAGAGGCTTTTTTCTTAGCCGCTTTTTTAGCAGGTTTTTTCTTTGTCGATTCGCTTACCCACTTACCACCGATAAACTTCGAAGACCAACCTGTTGCCTTGCCATCAACTTCAGTCGCAACGTATTGCTCCTTAGTTTTTCGGCTAAACTTAACAGCGGCTTTGTTACCATTATCATCAGTAACAGGCGCGTCAGCTAAGAATTGGTACTTTGGCCATAATTGGTCACGGTAAGTAACAAGTTCTTCAACTAAAGGCGCTCTTGTCTCGCGAGATTTAGGGAACGTACTTGCAGCAAGGAAAATACCTGCAGCGCCATCACGCAATACAAAGTGCGCATCTGATTTAGTACATTTTAAATCTGGTAAGAAAATTGGGTCTTCTTTCGGTGGCGCCGCTTCTCCGCTTCTCAGCAGTTTACGGGTATTCTTACACTCAGTATTAGTGCAACCGAAATACTTACCGAAACGACCATTTTTAAGTTCCATATCATTGCCGCACTTATCGCACTCAATGATTGGTCCTTCATAGCCTTTAATTTTGAACTGACCAGCTTCAATCTCATAACCTTCACATGTCGGGTTATTACCACAAACATGTAACTTACGAGATTCATCGATTAAATAGCTGTCCATTGCTGTGCCACATTTGCCACAACGATGTTTTGCACGTAATGCATCAGTTTCAGCATCTTCGTTATCGCTAACAGCCTCTTCACCAGGCGTTAAGTTCATGGTGGTTTTACAGCGCTCTTTTGGCGGCAATGCATAACCTGAACAGCCTAAGAATACACCTGTTGTGCCTGTACGGATCCCCATTGGGCGACCACAAGTCGGACACTTGATATCTTCAGCTAGTACCATCTCGTTAAGACGCATACCGCCTTCTTCAGGATCTAGTTCAGCATTTTTAAGTTGCTTAGTTAAATCACCGTAGAAACCATCAAGAACAGTTTTCCACTCCAACTTACCTTGCGCAACATCATCGAGTGTTTGCTCCATGCTCGCAGTAAAGTCAAAGTTCATAATATCACTGAAACTTTCGACTAAGCGGTCACTGACAATTTCACCCATTTTTTCAGCAAAGAAACGACGGTTTTCAACTTTGACATAGCCACGATCTTGAATCGTCGAAATAATGGTTGCATACGTTGATGGACGACCAATACCACGCTTTTCAAGCTCTTTAACTAAAGACGCTTCACTAAATCGTGCAGGCGGCTTAGTAAAGTGTTGCTTTGGCAATAAATCTTTAAGATCTAATACATCGCCTTTATCTAGTGCTGGCAGCGTATTGTCTTCTTCGTTTTTCTTGCCCATTGGCGGCTGAACTTTAGTCCAACCATCAAATCGCAGCGTACGACCACTCGCTTTAAGCTCGTATTCGCCTGCAGTCACAGTTAAACGCGTCGCATCATATTTAGCTGGCATCATTTGACAAGCGACGAATTGACGCCAAATCAACTCATAAAGACGCTGAGCGTCTCTTTCCATATCAGTTAGAGATGCTGACTGAACGATGACGTTCGACGGTCTGATAGCCTCATGCGCCTCTTGAGCGCCTTCTTTACTTCCATAACGAAGTGGCTGTTCAGGTAAATACTTCTTACCGAACTCAGAACCAATCATATCTCGCACGCCTTCAACGGCTTCTTTACTCAAGTTTGTTGAATCGGTACGCATATAAGTAATATGACCCGCTTCATACAAACGTTGTGCCATCATCATGGTCTTCTTAACACCAAAACCAAGACGCGTACTCGCAGCTTGTTGCAAAGTAGAAGTAATATATGGAGCTGAAGGTTTACTTGAAGTGGCTTTATCATCACGACCTGTGACAACAAACTTCGCATCTTTCAATGCATCAAGTGCAACTTGTGCTTGCGCTTCATTAATTGGGCTGAAAGCGGCTGACTGAAACTTAGCCACTTGCATTTTTAACTTGTGCTGCTCAGGTGTGGCTAAATCGGCATGAACATCCCAAAATTCTTCAGGAACAAAAGCTTTAATTTCGCCTTCACGTTCTACCACTAGTCGCACAGCAACAGATTGCACACGACCTGCTGATAAACCACGCGCTACTTTTTTCCAAAGTAACGGAGATACCATGAAGCCCACAACACGGTCGAGGAATCGACGCGCTTGTTGAGCATTCACCATATTAGTATCTAGTACTGATGGTTCACTAAATGCATCTTGAATAGCTGACTTGGTAATTTCATTAAAGACAACACGTTGATAACGAGATTCGTCACCACCAATGATTTCTTGTAGATGCCAAGCAATTGCCTCTCCCTCTCTATCCAAATCGGTTGCGAGATAGATATGGTCAGCATTTTCTGCAAGTGCTTTTAATTCTTTAACGACTTTTTCTTTGCCAGGTAATATTTGATATTTGGCTGCCCAGCCTTTTTCAGGATTAATCCCCATACGGGCTACTAATGCGCGTTTATCGCGTTGTAGCTTGTACTTGGCTTTTTCTTCAGGGGCCATTTTCCTAACTTCAGCAGGGGTTTTAGTCGCAACCTTGCTGTCAGGCGATGATGATGTAGGCAAATCACGGATGTGCCCTACACTCGATTTAACGATGAATTCTTTACCAAGGTATTTATTAATAGTCTTGGCTTTGGCCGGCGATTCGACAATAACTAGCGATTTACCCATAGTTTAATTTGCGCCAAAAAGTCTCTGATAGATTAAATTGGTTCCATATATAGAGTGTTGAGACGAATGTTTCAAGTAAATACCTCTATTATGTGCCCAGCGAGCCATTTTTTAATCAATTATAAAAAATGACAAAAAATAATATTGCGTTAATTAAAAGTAATATTTCATTATTTATGGTCTAGCAAGTAAAAGTTGTGCATGTTTAGTCACTTTTTCGATTTTTGCGACCAAAGTCACCGCTTGTTAAGGCCTATTTCATCAGTATACTGGCTGTATTCTTGCATTGCCTAGCAGCAAATGAACTCATTTTCACAACAATTTTTATAACAATAATAAATAAATTTAAGGATAATAAATGAAGCACTTCGAAGCGAACTTTGATGGACTTGTCGGACCAACCCATAATTATGCAGGGTTATCTTTTGGTAATGTAGCCTCATATAGCAACGCTGCGCAAGCTTCAAATCCAAAGTCAGCTGCCAAACAGGGACTGAAAAAAGCCAAATCTCTTGCTGACTTAGGCATGATTCAAGGTGTTTTAGCTCCTCAAGAACGCCCAGATTTATATTCACTTCGTCGTATGGGGTTCTCAGGTTCTGATGCTGAAGTGCTTAATCAAGCCGCTAAGCATGCTCCTGCGTTACTTAATGCATGTTGTAGTGCATCATCTATGTGGACCGCAAATGCTGCGACAGTGTCTCCTAGTGCTGATACTCGTGATGGTAAAGTTCACTTCACCCCTGCAAACTTAGTCGACAAGTTACACCGCAGTATTGAACCTATCACTACTGGTAATATCCTCAAAGCGACTTTTAAAGACGAGCGTTTCTTCAAACATCATCAACATTTACCAGAACACGCAAGTTTTGGTGATGAAGGCGCGGCTAATCATACTCGCCTGTGTAATGATTACGGTCACTCAGGTGTTGAGTTATTTGTATACGGCCAAGAAGCCACAAATCCGAATGCGATAAAACCAACAAAGTTTCCAGCTAGACAAACATTAGAAGCATCGCAAGCTGTTGCACGTTTGCATCAATTGGATGACGAAAGCAGTGTTTTTATCCAACAAAACCCTCATGTAATCGATCAAGGTGTTTTCCATAACGATGTTATTTCAGTAGGTAACCAAAATGTGTTGTTCTATCACGAACAGGCTTTTTTAAATACTGATGCCAAATTTGAAGAAATTCGTCGCAAAATGAATGCTGATGTTCACTTTGTTAAAGTTTCTACTGAACAAGTCTCGATAAATGATGCCGTTAAGAGCTACTTATTTAATACCCAAATTATCACCCTACCCAATGGCGAAATGGCAATCATTGCCCCAACTAACTGCCAAGAAAATCCTGCAGTATTTGCCTATCTAAACGAATTAGTTACGTTAGGTACACCAATCAAGCAAGTTCAATATTATGATGTAAAGCAAAGCATGCAAAATGGTGGCGGCCCAGCATGTTTACGTCTACGTGTTGCTATGAGTGAGTTAGAAGTATCAGCAGTAAATCAACATACACTTATGAATGATGCGTTATTCAATAAACTCAATGTTTGGGTAGATAAGCATTACCGTGACAGCTTAGAAGTAAAAGATTTAGCAGATCCACAACTTATTATTGAATCACGTACAGCATTGGATGAACTCACTCAAATCTTGAAACTTGGTAGTGTTTATCAGTTCCAAAAATAATAACATTTGTTCTTTTATACTAAGCATAAAAAATGCCGCTTATTGAGCGGCATTTTTAATTACTGAATACATCGCGATATTAACTACAAGATATTAATACCAATTGCTAATACCTCTGTGAGCACTTCACCTGGGGTTTCTGTTGTAACAGAGAAAACACCTGAGTTCGGCTCATCTTCACCTTTTAGTGATACCGCAAAATTACGACCACCATTATGATTAGAGCTAGGCCAAGTGATGGTAGAAGTACTTGTAACTGAACCTGCAGAAGCAGAGAATATCACTTTGGTTCCAGCAGGCAATTGCTGGTTATGAAGGTCTGATAGGGTAAAATATACCGTAGCAGCACCTTTACCAGTAATAACGATTGGCGATGTCGCATCATGCACACCATCATCAACAATTAATATTTCTGAAGGTAACGAAACTTCAGCTGTACTACCCGACATAACAATAACAAGACTGCGACGAACGAATAAAGATTTTGAATCACTCACTCCATCAGCACAACCAGCATGAACAGGGTCAGAACAGAGCACGCCATTATATAAACCGTCTGCAGTATCAAAGACGGTATTCACATTGAAATCGATTAATTCTTCAAGAGAACCACCATCAAGACCTTTTAATGAGTCTGCAGCTTGTGGGTTAAATACTGTATCTTCATTGTAATCATTAAATGCATCGTTTAAATCAAATTTCTCACCGGTCACATCCGTACCAGTTAAAAACTCATTCATTTCATCTGCATCAAAACGTCCATTACCATTTAAATCTGGGAAAGACTCTTCACCAATTGCTGTAGCAGTAATAGTGGCACGGCCACCATATGGCTGTCCGTAGTAATTACCATAGACAATATTTTCTTCTTCACAGGTAGGGTCTTCAGACTTGTCGGTTAATTTATAACATTTAAGGCTTTGAACTGGACTTAAAATTTGATTACCAAGTGCATCATAAAAGCTCTTGCCTTCAGGACGTGGAAGTTGTGAAATCCACTTAACTGAACAAACACCATTAACAGTTTGACATGCATCTTCAATAGAGCCACCTTCCGTGGTAAATGACACCGTCGTTCCATCAGGCACTGGGTTATTAAATGCATCTGCCATTCTAGCTGTTACTTCTACCTCAGTACTTTCTTCATCCCAGCCTTCAGCATTAAGTATTGATGCAGATAATGAAAAACTGTCTTGGTCAGGTATACCAGTTGACACAACTAATTGACTTGATTGACTGGCAATCACAGGTGATGAGTCTTGAATTGTACCAGTTACCCTAACTGATGTTGCAACCGTACCTGTCGTCACTACAGTTTGGACAATACCTTCATTGTTTGTGGTTGCAGTCGTTGGATCAATAGAGATACCGCCTACCACTGTATTTAATGAAAAGTTTACCGTCTGATTAGCAACGACGTTACTGTTTTTATCTAATACTTGAAACTTAACAACTGAAGACTCGATGCCACCAGTTCCTAAAATACCAATATTTTCAGGTTCTGCTGAAACAAAGACAATACTACCGATATCTGATTGCAATACATTGATAGTTGCTACTGCTGATAAACTAATGCCGCCCGCATTGGCAGTTACATTAATTTGATCTTCACCTACACAGCCTTGAGCAAGATAGGTTGATGTTGCAACACCATTAGATGATGAAACAGGAGAGCTTAACTCAGCTTGAGCAGGGCTTTTAGTTGCACAAGTAGAAGAAAAGTTCACATCAATGGGTTGGTTGAATGGATTTCCAGCTTCATCTTGGATCAAAACAGAAACAGTTGCTGTTCCACCTGCTGATAAATCAGTAGTACTAACCTCTGCGACACCGCTAACAAATGGTGAGCCGCTTCCCATGACAACATTTGTTGCGCCTACAACAATAATTGTCTCACCTTTCTCTCCAGTATCCAGAGAAGCTGTTACAGTACCAGCACCTAAAGAACTACCCGCATAAATATCTACAGAGGCCTTGTTCTCATCATTAGTTACAGCTGAAGTTATCGGTAAATCACCTATCTCGGTACTGAAAGAAACGATAGTTGGCTTATTAATACCAGTAACTGTCGCAACTAGTACCCCTGGAACTAATGTACTGATCGTGTCAACTTCTTCACCTGCTGCATTAAAGAGTTTCAATGACACTTGAGCTCCACCGCCAGCTTCACCACCATCGCCAACCATGGTAAATGCTACTGTACCAGCTTCACCAGATTCGATACTTGCAGTCACTGAGCCCGAACCTGCTATTTCAGCTGAAAATAAATTAATCGTTGCGACACCATCTGAATTGGTAACCGCTGTTGCAGTCGAAACATCAAACGAGCCTAAATCTGCATTATTTAATTCAAATGTAACTAATTCTCCAGAAACAGCTCCCTCAGTCGAGCTGGTCACTGCGGCAGTTAAAAGAGTGCCAGTTGTAGCATCAACATTCTCAACAGATGATGTTAGTGTGACAGTGATGACTTCTGTCCCTCCTCCACCCTCATCAGAAATGCTTCCCCCACCACTACAAGCAAAAAGAAAAATTGAACTTAAAAGCGCTAAAAATAGTCTTTGTGCTGACCTCATTGTCAGTCTCCCTGTTACATTAAAATCGTACTTAAGATTTATAATAGTTACTTATCTCGCCATATTACACAAAATTCTGGCAACTTTTTTGTTACTCTACTGTTTTCTTCGGCATTTTTCCTTAAAAACTTTAACTTTTATCCCGTTTCATAAGATTTATTTTCCTGCTACGCTTTAAAAGATAAAAAATATAAATCATCAAAAATTGATGAATGAGATTGGAAGGAAGTAGTTTTGAATAAAAATAGTAAGCTTGGTTTAACAAGCAAGATCCTGATAGGTATGGGTGCGGGTATTCTTCTCGGATTGATTTTGAGAAACGTATTTCCAGATAGCCTATTTGTAAAAGATTATATTACTGAAGGTGTTCTACACGTTGTTGGAACCATCTTTATTTCAAGTTTGAAAATGTTAGTTGTGCCATTAGTTTTTGTTTCATTAGTTTGTGGTACTTCTTCCCTAAGTGACCCTTCAAAGTTAGGACGTTTAGGAGGCAAGACCATTGCCTTTTATATGTTCACGACAGCCATTGCACTCACCGTTGCGATTTCATTAGCTATCTTAGTTCATCCAGGTAACGCCTCGTTGGCAAGTTCAGCGATGGAATTCAGCGCTAAAGATGCACCAAGTCTTGCTGAAGTTGTGATTAACATCGTCCCAACAAACCCAATTGAAGCGATGAGCCAAGGTAACATGCTGCAGATTATTATTTTCGCAGTCATCTTTGGTTTTGCGATATCTCATATTGGGGAACGTGGTGCTCGAGTGTCTGCTTTATTTAATGATTTAAATGAAGTGATCATGCGCGTTGTGACATTAATCATGCAACTGGCTCCTTACGGTGTATTTGCGTTAATGGCCAAGTTAAGTTTGACCTTAGGCTTAGAAACATTAGGCAGTGTGGTTCAATATTTCTTCCTAGTAATTTTTGTATTGCTGGTACAAGCCCTTGTCGTTTACCCAACATTACTGAAAACATTTACGGGTCTAAACCCATTCATGTTCTTGCGTAAGATGCGTGATGTACAATTATTTGCATTCAGTACAGCAAGTTCAAATGCAACCTTACCGGTTACGATTGAAACCTGTGAACATCGCTTAGGTGCTGATAATAAAGTCGCTTCATTTACCTTGCCTCTAGGTGCAACTATCAACATGGATGGCACAGCCATCATGCAAGGTGTTGCGACGGTATTCATCGCGCAAGTGTTTGGTATTGAATTGAGCCTAATGGATTATGTTACTGTTGTCGTAACAGCCACATTAGCATCAATTGGTACTGCGGGTGTTCCAGGTGTTGGATTAATCATGCTTGCCATGGTACTAAACCAAGTAGGCTTACCCGTTGAAGGGATTGCACTTATTATTGGTGTTGACCGCTTACTCGACATGATCCGTACAGCTGTAAACGTAACCGGTGATTCTGTAGCAACAGTGGTTATTGCCAAATCTGAAGGTGAATTCAACGAAGAAACTTTCAATGACTCACAAGCAGGTAAAGTTGGTTCAAGCTTTGAAGAGCAAGTTAAAAATGCCTAATGGCAATTAACGAATACTAATAAGTTTATAATCAAAACGTTATTACAACCAAAGGCGCCGTATGGCGCCTTTTTAGTTTTTAAGATAACCTAGCCTGAGTCTATATTTTCAATACTTATATTTAAGTATATTTATTACACTTTAATTCGGATATAAAATGGATTTTGCTCTTCTATCAACGCTCGCTGTTATTCACTGTCTTGCACTCGTTAGTCCAGGTCCTGATTTTGCGATTATTGTAAAAACCTCAACCCAACAAACTCGACAAACAGCATTAATGTGCGCTTTTGGCATCAGCATCGCAATTTTAGTCCACAGTTTGCTGTCGCTTTTGGGGATTAGTTTAATGATCCAACAGTCAGAAATGGCTTATCTTGCAGTACAGATAATTGGCATTAGTTATCTTGCTTACATGGGATTTGGTGCATTAAGTTCAGTATTAAAATCATTTAAAACACATTCAAACCCTTCTTTAGTAAGTAACAATGCTGTAAGAGAAGATATTGCGGACGCGAATCTTGAGCCTGACATAGCAAATAATGTAAAAAGTAATATTGAAAAGGCTAGTACTGAAACGGCTAATACTAAAAATAGTAAAGTTTCAACAGAAAACTTCAATGTACTCACTCCAGCAAAAGGGTTTCGTTTAGGCTTATACACCAACATGCTTAACCCTAAAGCACTGATTTTCTTTATCACTATTTTCACCGTTTTGGTGACCCCTCAAGTCACGACCGAAACAAAAGTCGCTGCTGCTAGCCTACTATTTATCTTGTCTTTATTTTGGTTTAGCTTTCTTGCGTTAGTATTAACAAAGCCCGTGATTCAGCAAAAAATGGCAAAAGGTAGCAGATTAATCGATGCGATAACTGGTGTGATATTCATGGGCGTTGCTATCACGATTTTGGTTAGTTTACTAAATGACTATCTCGCTTAGTCGATCCGTTTACATTAACCCTGCTAGAAATAGCTGCTTGTCGAACTAGCTATTAACAATTACAGTCAGTAATTGTTAAGTAAAGATAAGTTAATATTTTATCAAATTCATCGTAAGCAAACCGTTATTTAAGATTAACTTACTAATAACTAAACATTGCAAAATCGTTTTTTGTTCCTGAGCTAAATATCGAGTTCACACATTTATTTCTAAGAGTATTAATATGAGAATTTTAGTCATTGAAGACGATCCAATCTTATCCCATCATTTAAACGTACAGCTGTCTGAATTAGGTAACCAAGTACAAGTTGCACTCACTGCCAAAGAAGGCTTTTATCAAGCGACTAATTACCCTATTGATATCGCCATTGTGGATTTAGGCTTACCTGACAAAGACGGAATAACACTGATATCTGAAATCCGTAATGCGGATGTTAAGGCCCCTATTTTGATTTTGACTGCCAGAGTGAACTGGCAAGATAAAGTCGAAGGATTAAATGCAGGCGCTGATGATTACTTAGTCAAACCATTTCAAAAAGAAGAACTAGTGGCACGTTTAGATGCTCTAGTTAGACGTAGTGCTGGTTTTGTAAAACCGACAATCCGTAGTGGTACTTTACAGCTCGATTTAGCGGCAAAACAAGTTAGTCTGAATGATGAAAACATGGAAGTGACCGCATTTGAATACCTAATTTTAGAATACTTAATGCGACATTGTCATGAGGTGGTAGCGAAACAACGCTTATTAGACGTGGTCTATGGCGACAAAGAAGGTGACCCTAATACCATTGAAGTTATGGTCAGTAGAATTCGTAAAAAGCTCAATAAAGGTGGGATTGAAAACCCGATTGCCACTATTCGCGGCCAAGGATATAAATTTAATTTACCATGCAGCTAAATTTTATGCCCAAAAAGCGTCTACTCACGCGGATGTTTATTACTTCGTTAACCATCATTGCATTGGTGGGCTTTGGGCTTGCATGGTCTGTGACCATTTTACATGCTCAAAATAGTTATAATAAAGAAACCTCACAACTGATTGCTGAAATGCCTCAAATTGCGGCAGAGCTTAGAGAGCACGATCTCATTCCTGCTGACAATAATTGGCTCAATGAAAATAATAAACAAAAAAGCTATATGATGGCCAGTTGTACACAAACCTTTGACGAAGTTTGGGTTTCCACACTGGCAAGAAAGAGTGGTCTTAACAATATATGTCAGCGATTTGAGTCAATAGCTGACACGAGCCCTCCCTATTACCTCACTATGTCAGATAAAAAGTCCTACTTTGCCTACCTTTTACCCGTTGAGTTAAACCAAACTCAATACAATATGGTGGTATTAAAAGATGCTGATTCTGTTGAAAACGAATTCAAACGCTTCAAAAAACTCACCTACCTGCGTTTGACTGTCGTGATGATGCTCGCCTTTATATTACTGATTAGTGCCGCTTATTGGGGAATGCGCCCTATGGCAAGACTAAAAAGTGAATTACAAGCCATTGGTGATGGCAAAAAAGAGGCACTTTCTGACGGTTACCCCCATGAACTAGAAGGCGTAACCCAAGCACTAAACCAATTATTAGTCCAGTCAAGCGATCAGCAGGAACGCTACCAAAATGCGATGAATGATTTGGCCCATAGTCTTAAAACACGATTAGCAGCTGTGCATGCCATTACTGATGATCATTCTTTGAGTAAAGCTGATGCCAGTGACAAGATTATGCAGCAAGTGGGTCAAATGGATCAGCTGGTAAAATATCAGTTAAAACGCGCACTGGTTGGGCGCCAAGGCCTAGTGCACGAACAAACACTCGTTCGTCCAATGGTTGAGCAACTTTCGCAAATGTTATTTAAGATTTACCGTGACAAAGGTGTGAAGTTTACGGTTAATGTTGACCCTGAAGTTAGCTTCCCGATTAATAAAGGCGATCTAATGGAGCTTTGCGGTAATTTGATGGAAAACGCTTTCAGACTGTCCATTAGTGAAGTGATAATTTCAGCAAGAATCGACCTTGACGGCAATGCAACACTCATCGTTGAGGATGATGGGCCTGGAGTTGACGATGCGATAAAAGAGCGAATTTTACAACGCGGCGTAAGAGCAGATACCCAATCACCAGGACAAGGGATTGGGCTAGCTGTCTGTAATGAGATTGTAAGCAGTTATCATGGCTTACTGTCTATTACCGAAAGTCATTTACTAGGCGCAAAATTCACCATAAAAATTCCACCACAATAATAAAGTAACGAGGGTTTATCTCCTCGTTATCATTTTATTTATTATTTGATTGGCGCATATAAATGCTCTGCTTTGTTAAACATAATCCATGAAGTCGCAATATACTTATCACTGCTGATAGGTGTATTACCTTTATGGGTATGAGTAAATCCAGCAGGCGCTATTACCATGGTTCCTTTTTGAGGTTTAATCGACTTGTTTTGATAATAAAACTCAGTTTCACCGCCGTCTTCTACATCATTAAGGTAAAACATATATAACAGCACGCGATGCAGTGCTTCATGTGAACCTGTTTGTGGGAAATGTTCTGAATGCCAATGCGGGTATCCGCCGACACCATGATTGTATTTCTGTAAATTGATTACACCACTTCGATATAAATACTTAGTTAAAGCTTCAGCTCTTGGCTCCCCCAATAAAGCAAAGTTATCAGGTGATAAAGTCGCAGGCTTTCCTTGTTCATCAGCAACAGACACAGATACAGCTCCCATTAGAGCCATTGGGTATTGTTTAAAGTAATCTGCAGTATGTTTTAAGGTATTTTGTAACAGCTCATTTTTAAGCTGTGTCATATCCTTATGATTATCTAGAGTTAAATCAAAACTTCGTTTCTTATCTCTATCGACTCCTTGACCAGTTTTACCTTCAATAACACCATCATGTTGTTCAAATGCATTGATTAACCTGTCACAGAGATCATCAGTTAATGCATTTGGAATGACTTCAATAAAATCCATATTAAATCAGCACTTTTTATAATGTAATGATAATATGCTGCCATGGAATTGATAAATTGGCAAAACAGTCAGCTCATCATTGGCAATTCAAATTATAAAAGATGGCTTCGGGTACTTGCTTTAACCTATGAAAAACTCTGTAAAAGTTTCTATTAATCAAATTCAAGTGGGTAACTTTATTCGCTTACCTGTCTCGTGGAAAGATCATCCCTTTCTGTTCAGCAATTTTAAAGTCAAAACCCAATCTCAAATTGAATTAATCAAAAGCCTCGGGATTGAACAAGTCTATTTTGATACCGAACGCAGTGATGTGAAGCTACTTGATAAAGAAGAAGCTAAGTCAAAAGCTGGATTGATTAAAGAAGATGGCTTAGATGAACTCAAGCTTGAGATGGATCAATACAAGCAAGATCAAATTGAATCGCAAAAAAAACTTCGTCGCAGTATCAAGAAAACTGAACAACAATTTGACCGTTCTTTGTCTATGATGCGATCGACAGTTTCAAAGTTAGGAAGCCGTCCCTTAAACTCTGTTAATGATGCGAAAGACATGGTTAGCTCAATGACAAATATGTTACTGAGCTCTGATGATTTAGTTTTACATTTAATGGGCGATGCTAAGCCCGGTGACTTGATTTACCATCACTCTTTAAACGTTTCCGTTATGTGTATGATGTTGGCTAAAAGCTTAAATTGGAATCGAGAAGATATAGAATTAATCGGTTTAGGTGCCTTATTTCATGATGTTGGCAAACTCAAAATACCCAGTAATATTCTCAATAAGCAAGTGCCGCTAACTAAACCAGAACAAAACCTGATTAAGCAGCATCCATTAATGAGTCTGAACTTTCTCAAATTAGCAGATACCTTCCCTGAGCAAGCTAAACCTATGATTGCTAACCATCATGAATTTATTGACGGTTCAGGCTACCCTAAAGGCTTAAAGGGTGATGATTTAGACAAATTCTCTCAGTTAATCGCTGTGGTCAATGAATACGATGATTTATGCAATGGCACCAAAACCTCAAAAGCCAAAACCCCATACGCATCACTTGGCTTAATTTATAAAAACTACCAAAAAAAGCTTAATACTGAATATGTTGGCAAACTAATCAAAACTATCGGTATTTATCCACCGGGCAGTGTAATTGAGTTATCCAGTGGTCAGTTTGGTATGGTGATGTCGGTTAATCTGAATAAAATCTTATTTCCGCAAATCATGCTGTACGATCCTTTAGTACCAAAAGAGCAAGCACCGATAATTGATTTAGAGCGTGAAGAAATCAGTATCGTACGCTGCTTACCTGTATCAGCCTTGCCTGAAAATATTTTTAAATATCTAAACCCACGAGAGCGAATTAGCTACGGTATCGGTCAGCCATAGTCTGTATATAACAAGCACAAAAAAGCCATTAATAACTCAGTTATTAATGGCTTTTTATCTTAAAGACCAAACCGTTAAATGGCTTTATAACCAACCTTTACGTTTAAAAAATAAATAAGTACCACTGGCACTGGCAAGCATTAACCCAATAGCCATAGGGTAACCAAAACGCCAATCTAGTTCTGGCATATTGGCAAAGTTCATTCCATAACTACTGGCAATCACGGTTGGAGGTAAAAAGACCACCGCAGCAACCGAGAATATTTTAATAATTTTGGTTTGTTGAATACCACTAAAGCCCATTGCGGCATCCAGTAAGAAATTCAATTTATCAAAAATGAACTGACTGTGAGGCATTAAGGATTCAATATCAGATAACATCTCACGTAAGTCTTTAATGTTCTCTTCAGATAAATGCTCACGGTAATAACGCTGAATGTACCTTAACGAACGCTGCGTATCGAGCAAGCTCAAACGAATTTTGCCGTTTGAATCTTCTTGCAAGGTGATCATCTTGAAAACTTCATCTAATTCTTCATCATTAAACACTTTCGAGCTGACATTATCTAAGACCGCATACACGTCTTCGATTAAATCTGATAAATAATCAACTTTCAGATGGAATAACTCCAGCATTAAACCTTGAGGTGTCGTGGCATCTAAACGACCTAAGCGTAAGTAGTTACGCAGCAGGCGAATAAGACCGACATCTTCTTCACGAATGGTCAGTAAAAAATCTTTACGTAAGTTAAATGACACGTTAATTGCACGCACATCAGACCCAGAACGCTGCGGGAACAAAGAGTTAATATGCAGACCATCTTTACTCTGAAAAAAACGTGCTGAGGCTTCAATTTCATTGATATCTTCTTCGTCAGGTACTTCCTCTACCGAAAAACGACTCAACCATTCCCTTTCATCATCATTGGGCTTGAACATATCTAACCATAATGTTTGCTCGGGTATACTGTCGTGAACATTGAGTTCGTGGACCGTTAACTTTCGCTGATTATAAACATAGGCTGTTATCATGCTTCCCCCCTAGTAACCACTTAAAAAGCAATCACCGTCAATAGGTTAAATTTTTGGCTAGTGTACTAAAATAATCTAAAAATAAAACTGATAAATGTCATAACAAGCAAATAACATCGAATATTAACTGAAAACCTTAATTTCACATATTAAAAGCAAAAAAAAGCGTCCAAATGGACGCTTTAATTTAAATTTGATGTTTTATTCACCTTTAAGGCGACGATCTAACTGATCTTTCAAGTTTGCTGGTACACCTTTAATCAATAAGGTATCTGAAATAGGATCATATATGACTCGCTCACCTAAATGGCCGCCATCAAAACTTAGCGTCACGCCGCCGCCAGTACCTGAAAACTTCTTCAAGGTACGTAAGCTAGCTTTATCAGCAGGAAACTCTTCATCTAATTCATAAGTTCCACCACAGGCAAAGTCATAAAAAGAATCCATACCCGAGTCAGCAAGTTCATCAGCTAAATCTTTTACTTCAATGTCAGCACCTTCATCAGCGCGTTCACTGCAGTAATCAAACACTTTATCACGGCATTGTTGGCGTTCATCCTTAGTCAATTCACTGCTGGCAACAAAATCCTCGACTGCGTGCATTAAGGTTTTATTCTGTGCTTTAGTGTTAACACCTTCAACACAACCCATGAAGTCTAAGAAGAAATCAGCCACTTTACGACCTGCACGACCGCGAACAAATGAAATATATTTGCGCGATTCTTTATCTGCTTGCCATTCTGTTAAATCAATACGTGCAGCTAACTGAACATTAGTTAGATCCAAATGATTATTCTGCGATAGCTCCATATCATCTAAAACAGTCATCGATGGTTTAGCATTCAATAAGGCAACAAATAAATAGTCACTTGTCATGCTGGTATAACATGACATCAATAAGAAGCCACCTTGGCTAAAGTCATATTTTGCGAGTTCCTCTTGGAGTAATTTACTCGCCGCACTACTGAACTCAACAAAACCTAACTCGCCGCTACGATATTCATTTAATGCATTAGAAAAAGCCGGATTTGCTTCACCATCTTCGCCATGAGTACCAAAGAAACCAAAGCCTTTACCCGCTTTTCCAGTGTAAGTTTGATGTAATTCTTCCAACATAGACTCAACAGCATTGCTATTTAATAGCGGCTGCGGTCTAAGACGACAACTTAACTGTCCCTGACTGTCTTGGGAAATTTCGTGGATAATTGCTTGCTCGATATTGATGCTCATAAGCCCTGACTGATCTCTATTAATGGAAGCGAAATAGCGTTCAATATCATAACAGACCAGAGTAAAAAGTCTTAAAAAAATCTTCGCAAAAATGCGCAATTACAAATCAGTTAAGCTAAATAAACTTCAGCAAAGCGATAAGAGCCAAAGGGGTTAGTAAACCCAGATAAACCGCTGAGATTTGATGTAATTTTGAACATTAGAAACTTGCAGCAACAGCGGATGAAATCCGATATAATAATGGGCTAATTCATTACTTTTTGAACTTTTCTGATTATGGCTATCCAATCTAAATATACCAACACCCAAGTTGAAGCATTAATAACTGAGCTTTTAGCAGTACTTAATAAGCACCAAGCACCAACTGATTTAAGCCTGATGGTATTAGGCAATTGCGTTTCACACTTACTTGAAAACAAAGTACCGAGTGAATCTCGTCAAGCGGTAGCTGAACAGTTCGCTAAAGCATTAGCACAATCAGTTAAAGCTGACTAAGTAAAACTCAAGACCCAAAGATAGGTCTAAGTTAAAGATCAAACTAAACGCCATTTAAATTGTTCAAAGATATGCTATTTTTATACTTTGCATCAGGGCTAATAGATTTTGATTCCAGATAGGATTAGGAAAACGATACCGCATGGTTGAGCGTAAAAAACAGATGACCCGTGACAAAGTGTCACGCCTTGTAAATTGGGGCCATTGGTTTGCCTTCTTTAATGGCTTTTTAGCTATGATAATTGGCGCCCGCTATTTAAGCAGTGTTGGTTACCCAGAAACCATTATTGGTTGGGGTTACCTAGCTATTAGCACCATTGGTCATTTCAGTTTTTTAGCCTTCATTGTCTATGTCGTCTTTCTATTCCCTATTACCCTTTTACTACCCTATTCAAAAATATTACGTGGTTATGCCGCACTCGTTGCGACATTAGGCCTGTGTATTTTGCTTTATGACACCATTGTCTTTGATGATTATGGTATTCATTTAAGTCCTTTTGCGTTCGATCTTGCCTGGACAGATCTCAATGCTCTGTTAAAAAGTACCTCCTATATCGCTACCCCGACAGCGATTATATTAATTGAACTGACCGCGGCTAATTTTATTTGGAAACGAATTGAAAAATTAGAGAAAAAGCAGTTTGGTAATAAAGCAATAGCCTTCGTCGGCATATGCTTTATCAGTAGCCATTTAGTCCATATTTGGGCAGATGCCTCTGATGTAACTCAAATTACCCGTTTTGATGACACTTACCCGCTATCTTATCCTGCTACGGCGCGCTCTTTCATGGAGAGCCACGGCATTGAAGGAACCAATAGTGACGATAACCGATATCAAACCAAATCAAGAAACCTCAGCTACCCAATACTGCCTTTGCAATGCAAAGATCCTGCACTACTTTCACAACAAACTAATGTGCTAATTGTTTCTGTTGATGGTTTAAGAGCTGATATGGTCAATGAACTCACCATGCCATTCTTAAGCCAATATCAGAATGACAATAAACAATTTACTGACCATTTCAGTGGCGGAAATCAATTTAAAACCGGCATGTTTGCCATGTTTTATGGCTTACAGGGTAACTATGGTGATAGAAAAGAGTTTTATCACACGCCGCCAGTTATGACTGTGGCGATGGATCAAGCGGGTTACCAGCAAGCTATTTTTCTATCTGAAGAAAATGAAAAAGTATTCGACAATCGCTCAATATTTGACGGACTCTCTGTCATAACTAACGAGAGTGAAGAAGGCAGCGCGCAAACAGACATGAAAAATGTTCAGGCGTTTATTGATTGGAGCGCAAGTCAGCAATCTCATTGGTTCTCGCTAGTCAATTTATCTGCCCCAAAACATTATGACACCCCAATTGGCTTTTTAGGGATTGAAACGATTAAGCCGCACATTGATGTAAAGCCAGCACAAAAAGTATTGTATAACCAATATCGACAGTCTTTGTACTTTATTGATCAACAACTTAAAGAGTTACTTAATCATGTTGGTGATGACACTCTGATCATGATTACTGGTACCCATGGACAAATATTTAGCAGTAACCCATCTGAGGTTAACCAAGATCTTTCCCCTGGTAATGTTAAAGTGCCGTTTGTCATGCATTGGCCAAAAGTATCTGCTGATACTGTCAGCTATCGCACCAGTCATTTTGGTATTGTACCGACAATAATGAGCCAAGTATTACATTGTAATAACTCAACTACGGACTACAGTTCTGGCTATAGCCTGCTACAACCTAGTCAGCAAAAATGGGTTTATATTGGTGATAGCCGCACCTTTGCTATTTATCAAAAATCTGAGATTACTGTTTTAGACCGCCATGGGAAATATCGTATTTATGATATTAATTACCAGAAACAACTTAAACAAAAACTGAGTGCTCCCGAGCTTATTCAAGTGATGCGTGAAGGACGAAGACTTTACAATCAATAATATAAAATTGATTTATCGTTTACTTAACAATCGATTGAAAGTATTTTTCACCAAACAGGTTGCCTGTAAAATACCTTATTGATAGTCTATGCAGCGAAACAGAATGCTCGGGATATGGCCTAGTCCGGTAAGGCGCTTGTCTGGGGGACAAGAGATCACAGGTTCAAATCCTGTTATCCCGACCACTTTTTTCACCTCTGTAGTTTCCCTTGTTTTTATTCTCAGTTAATTCGATTAAACCTAGACTATTAGACCTTTGTCACCTAAAGCACACTTCAAAACGCCGTTTTGTGATTTACGCATGAGAATATATTCTCCTTTGCCGCTATATTGCCGCCTCTTAGCCTAATTTCACTTAAATTTGTAGAAGGAAACTACCATGTGGTGGCGCCTTGTTTTTATCACTTTAGCTTATATATTACTGGCAGCGCATTTCATGCGTTACGGTCAAATAAATCTAGCAGTGTTGTGCACCATGTTGCCGTTGCTGGCATTACTCAAAAATAACTTCATAAATCGTATCCTTCAATTAGGTCTCCTCGCTGGCACATTTGGCGTCTGGGGCGTTGTTACTTTCCAATATATTGACCTTAGAATTTCCATGCAGCAAGACTGGTACTTGCTCGCCGTAATTATGGGCAGTGTTATTGGCTTCAGCTTATTCTCAAGTTACTGTATAAATGGCTTAGTTAACCCTCCAAAACATAAAGATTGTTTATTTAGATAGCCAGAATTAGACACAAAAAAGCCGAGTTCAACTCGGCTTTTTTGTGTCTGGCAAGCGATATTTTTGCCAAATAATTTTGTTAGCTAATGCCTAAGAACGCATTCACAATACTGAAGTAAATCCACATACCAGAAATATCGACAATCGATGCCAGTAATGGGCTAACAAGTACTGCGGGATCTAATTTACATGCTCTAGCAATAATCGGTAACACACCACCAAGTGTTGTTGATATGCTGATTTGAATAAACAGTGCCACAGCAACTGCACTGGCAATAAGCTCTAACTCAAAGCCTCCCGTTGACATACCATCACTGAAAAACATCACCCTTGCGACAATAACAAGCGCAATCACCAAACCAATAATTAACGCCACTCTGCTTTCTTTCCAAAGTACCGACAACCACTGACGCTTTTTAAGCTCTCCAGTGGCGAGTGCTCTAATCACTAAGGTTGCCGCTTGAGCCCCAGTGTTACCACCAGCAGCTGCAATAACAGGCATATAAATCGCTAACAGCATTAATTGGCTCAGGGTATCTTCATAACTGGCAATAATTAACCCTGATACAATCCCTAACAACGCTAAACCTATAATCCAGCCTATTCGCTGCTGAACGTGGGCGAAAACCCCTGTGTTTAAATAGCCTTTGTGGGGTTCAACCTCTGAGAGAATGATCCCTAACTGATGAGCAAAATGCCTTGCTCTAACATCTTCACCAACAATATCTAATTCAGCAATCAACTTTTGCACATGCACAACAGAGCACCCACCAAGAATATTAACTGCGTCTTCAATAGGCATTGAGGTCAACAACGCTATTTGTTCATCTTGAGTGTATTGAGTAAATATTTTGGTATTTGGGGTAGACTCTTCATTCGGTAATGACACTGAATCATAAGCTAAGGCTTTATTCATTAGCTTCATGGTATATCTCTCTATCATGTATAGCTTAACCAACCAATTGATAAACGGCAGGTATTATCCATTAGCCACCTTTAAAAGATGCTAATCATTTTAAATACAAATGTATTTGTGGTGTCGAGTAGAGATTTGGGAGAAAAAATAAAAAGATAACAGCATATTGAATGTGTTCTAAGCCACTGAAGGGCTAGACAAAATTGACAGGCCGACAGGTGTTATTTTTCTCCCTTTCTACTAGGAGGATAGTCGGTCGTTTTCATTCTCGTCTCCAATTATGACTGGCTATTCCAGCGCCGCGTAATATATCAAAGAGATAGGGAAAGTAACAAGAAACCAAGATGTGAAAAAGCCAAAAGTAACAAAGGTATGACACAAAATCAAAGTCAGTAAACAGAAGCGGTTTAGCCTCCCTTTATTGATAACAAAAAATCAATCAAGGTTTCAGCGGGAGCACTAAACCAAACTGTCTCTGGCTTTAATTAAAATCTATTGTAAAAGTCTATCGTTAAGGACTAATGCAATGAGCTTATGTAAAGTGCTTATGTAAAACGTTTAGGCAAAAAACTATGCTCTACCAAATAGCCACTGTTTGATAGATTTTCGTCTGTACCAAAGTAACAAAGCGAAGATGCCAATAAAAATACTGGGTTCGATAATTTCAGATTTAACTGACCAGTAAAAATGGATCGGCGCGAGTATTGCCATAACATAAATCCAATTATGCAAAGACTGCCAGCGTTTTCCCAGTTTACGCTTTACCGCTTGAAAAGACGTTAATGCTAACAGCGTCGCAATAATCAAACTGGCAGCGCCGACTAAAATATACGGACGTTTAACAATCTCTTCAAACAAAAATCCCCAAGCAAAAAGTAAATCTAAACTAATAAAGGCGGCAATATGTAAACAAGCATAAGCAAACACATATAAGCCCACTAACCTTCTAGTTTGCAGTAGCAAGCCTTGCTTAAATCGCTTAGCAAGCGGTGAAATTAGCAAGGTTACCACTAAAGCATTCAGCGCGCCCATGCCTGTATAATGAATAATATACTGCACTGGATCACCACCAGCATTATCAGTTAACACCATCAAAACTAGATAAATTATTGGGCTTAAAAAACTAATATGCAGGCATACTTTAAGCCAAAATAATCCTCTTTGAGTTAAGCGCTTCAATAGAACTTCCTTAAATCTAAACCTTTATACAGATCGGCTACTTGTTCACCATAGCCATTAAACATTTGTGTCGGAATACGTTTCGCTGAAAATAACCCACCCTCACCAATACTTCGTTCAGAGGCTTGTGACCACCTAGGATGATCAACTTGCGGGTTTACATTGGCATAAAAGCCATACTCATGTGGTGCCAATTGGTTCCAACTGGTTGGTGGCTGTTTATCTGTTACGCGAATTTTAACCACCGATTTAATGCTTTTGAAACCATACTTCCACGGTAGAACTAAACGCACTGGCGCTCCATTTTGTGGCGGTAAGGTTTTGCCGTAGAGTCCAACGGCTAAGAATGGTAATTCATTCATCGCCTCAGCAATCGTTAATCCTTCAACATAAGGGTAATGAATACCCCCGCCCATTAAACGATTTCTTTGACCAGGCATCTGATCTGGGTCGAATAGAGTTTCAAATGCAACATGAGTCGCTTTATTCGACACTCCTGCCATCTTAAGTAATTCAGCTAATGAAAACCCTACCCAAGGAACAACCATCGACCATGCCTCTACGCAGCGTAAACGATAAATCCGTTCTTCAAGATCAAATTTGGTGGTTAAGTCATTCAAATCGAGCGTTAACGGCTTATCCACTAAACCCTCAATCCTGAGCTCCCATGGATTAACTTGAAACTGCTGCGCATTGTCAAACGGATCTTGTTTGCTGGTACCGAACTCATAAAAGTTATTATGGCGAGTGATTTTATCTTCAGGGGTTAAACGATCAACTATTTGGAATTGATTAGGCTTACTGTAATCAAGTCCCTGTACAGCAAAAGGAGGCTTTTCTTCGCCGCCAAACAAATCAAATAATCCTGCTTGAACTTGCCCTGGTAAACTTGCCCCTAAAGCGCCAAGCCCAAGTGCTTTAATGATGTTACGTCTATCACTAAATACACTTTCAGGTGTCACTTCATTTTCCTTAAGAGACCAAGAAGGCGTATTGCCAACGCCCTTAGTAAAGCCTTTTTTAGACACCATAAACTACTCCTTGCTATTCCCGAAAAACGAGATTATTCACTGCGATTAACTATAAGACAGTTTAATACGAATATAAATTTCAAAAAGTTTAGCTTTTGAGTTTATTAATTAAGCGCTTAAGTATTAAATCCACTTTAACTCCCTTGCGCCCATACTAGCGGCATGAGAATCTTAAGCATCATTTTTATCTGGTCGACATCATGACGCTTCCTACTTCTTTATCTATCGCTGAAATCATCGCATTATCCGCAGCGGCCTTTTTAGGTTTACTCATAGGCGCATTACTTAATCAACGGTTAACTCGTCAACGTTGGGAACAACATCGAGACAAAATTGCGGCTGAGATGACTCAGCAACAATCTGATTTTGAGATAAAACAGCAGCTATTAGCGCAACAGATTGAAGACAAAGAACAAGCACTGGCTCAAACAAGAGAAAGATCAGAATTACTCATTGCCCAATTATCAAAATTAGAAGCTCAAGCCGAGCGTATTCCTCAATTAGAACAAACCTTAGCTGACGGCCAGCGTAAGTTCATGGAGACTCAACTGGCGCTTTCCAAATCAAATGCAATGCAACAAAGTATTCAAACCCAAGCGAATACCGAAAAAGTCGCATTGAATGACAAAATAGCTTTACTAGAAAGTGCAGAAGAAAGATTAAAGCTTCAATTTGAAAACCTTGCTAATCGTATTTTTGAAGAAAGAAGCGAAAACTTTAAACAGCAAAATGTCACTCAAATTGATGGCGTTCTAGGGCCGCTTAAACAACAACTTGAAGGGTTCAGACAACAAATCCGCGAATCATATACTCAAGAGCAAACTGAGCGAAGTGCTTTAAAACACCAACTTGATCACCTTAAAGATCTCAATCTTAAAATGAGCCAAGATGCAATTAACCTCACCAAAGCGCTTAAAGGTGACAATAAGCAACAAGGTAATTGGGGTGAAGTCATCCTTGAACGTGTACTACAAGAAAGTGGTTTACGTGAAGGTCATGAATATGACACCCAGCAAGATTTAAAAGATGAGCAAGGCAAACGCTTTAAACCCGATGTCATTGTTCACCTTCCAGAGCAAAAAGATGTGGTCATTGACGCAAAAATGTCACTGGTTGCCTACGAGCGATTCTTTAATAGTGATGATGAAATCGTTCAACAGCAAGCGATTAAAGAACTGGCCTTATCGATTCGCCAGCACATTAAGGGCTTAAGCCAAAAGGATTATCACAAACTACACGGTCTTAAGAGCCTTGATTATGTGTTGATGTTTATTCCAATTGAACCTGCATTTTTATTAGCACTTGAGTCAGACCCTGCTTTGGTAAGCTTTGCCCTTGATCATAATATTATGCTTGTCAGTCCAACAAACTTATTAGTTGCTCTGCGCACCATTAACAATATTTGGCGTTATGAATATCAAAATCAAAATGCTCAAAGCATTGCCGCTCAAGCAGCTAAGATTTACGACAAGCTATGTGGTTATGTTGAAGACATGGACAAATTAGGCCGCGCGTTAGAAACCGCAGACAAAACATATCAGCAAGCAATGAGTAAATTGTCACAAGGTAAAGGCAACCTAATAAGGCAAGCACATATCATGCAAAACCTAGGGGTCGAAACCAGTAAAAATTTAGATCCACAACTCATTAATAAAGCATTAGATGATTCAAAAGAGCACTAAAGGGTATTTTAAAACGATTAAAACCGATTTAGCAGCGCATAAGTGAGCATTTGCACTATTATTTTTGTTGAGCTTACCTGAAACACAGGGTAGAAATACTTAAGCCGTATTATTCCAACTGGCGAATAATACCAATACTATAAATACTAAAGTTGAGTTTTCGCAACGAAGTCGTACTGAGACGGAGATCTCATTATTATGCGTAACATGGTGTATTTTTCAATTGTCACGGTTGCTCTGCTATTTTTGCAGGGCTTTAGTCATTGCGTTAGCGCTAAAGAAATCACTTATAGCGCTCAACAGCAGCTTTATCTGGATGCACGTATAGCACTGGATAAAAAACAAATGAAAACTTACCAAAAATTACGCCAGCAGCTTGGTGATTACCCACTTAATGTATACCTTGATTATCATGAAAAAAGTGCAAGCATATCAAACCTTAATGGCAAGCAAGCCCATCAAGCCATAGAAGCATTCAATCAAACCCCGCTATACAATACTCTGCGCTATCGGTATCTGAAAAATGTAGGTAATCGAAAACAGTGGGACAACTTTCTTGCTATCTCACCGACGGTCCCTAACGATACAGCTTTGCAGTGTTATTACTTTCGCGCCCAATTGTCCCAAGGTAATGAAAAAATTGCCTACGACGGCGCAGAAAGGTTATGGCAATATGGCCGTTCTCGTCCTAAGGAGTGTGATGTTTTATTTAGCGAATGGACTAAAGCAGGTAAGCGAACTCAAGCATTAATATGGTCAAGAATGCTATTAAGCTTTAATGAAAGCCAATACGGTTTAACTCAATATCTGGCTAGAAAGATTACTAAGAATAAAGCTGAAGCAGATCTGCTTATTTCGGTTTATCGCGACCCGAATAGCTTGCGTCATACTCGTAAGTTCTCGTCTAAATCTCCCATGGTTGGCGACATTGTCACTGTAGGGCTGCGCAAACTGGCACGCAAAGATTTAAAACAAGCAGTCAAACTTTACAAAAAGTATGACAAAGCGAATCGCTTTAATGCCATTAAAGGACAACAACTTAATCGTTATATTGTCCGCCGTGCTTTAATTTACAAAGAAGCTGATTTACTTGAACATATCGACGCGAGCTTACCTATATTAGACTCAGATGACTTGTTTCAAATTCGTCTACGTTGGGCCATTAGCGAACAAGACACTGCCACCATCAAACATTACCTCGCATTACTAAGTGACGACGTGATTGATGATTCCCGCTGGCAATATTGGCAAGCACGCTATCTTGAAGAAAACGCTAAAAATGATGCCGATAAACAAACATCAGCACAAATTGCCAAACAGTTAAGTCAAGCGCGTAACTTTTACGGTTTTCACACCGCACAAACCATCAAAGCGCCCTTGGCAATGAACGATGACAACTTACAGTCAAACCCTGTTCTTGCCGCGAGATTAAATGATGATCCAGCCATGGCGAGAATTATTGAACTGATTGCCATGGATAAAACCCGTGATGCTCGTAATGAGTGGGTGCACATGCTTCGCAGGCAGAGCAATCCAATGCGTGCAGAGTATGGACTGTACGCCCTTGAACAAGGCTGGTTTGACTATAGTGTTGAAGCCAGTATTCAAGCAAAGCAATGGAACAGTTTACAACTACGTTTTCCACCTGCTGCCCAAGCTGAATTTGAAAAGGCCAGTAAAATATATAAGGTCAATATTGACGAAGTGCGCGCTATCGCACGACGTGAAAGCGCATTTTACCCCTATGCTACATCAGGTGTCGGCGCCCGTGGTTTAATGCAACTAATGCCTGCAACCGCTAAAGAAACCGCGCGAAAAAACAAACTTACATTTAAACGCAAAACTGATTTATATCAGGTTGAATATAACGTACAACTGGGCAGTGCCTATTATGCTGAGCTACTTAAACAATTCAATAATAATCGCGTATTAGCCTCTGCGGCTTATAATGCTGGGCCACATCGCGTGAAGCGTTGGCTTAAAGAATCAGACGGTAAGTTAGACGTAATGAGCTTTATCGAAACGATTCCTTATAAAGAAACCCGAGAATACGTCCAGGCGGTACTCAGTTACCGTTTGATATACCAACAATCCCATAGCCCTGAAAGCAGTATGTTTAGCACTAAAGAGCTTAATTTTATGTATTAAATGTTTTGTACAAAATTAACGCAAGATTTAATAAACATTTACAGCTTAATGCCGTTAAGTGCTTTCCTTCTAATTAATGACAAGGTAACGTTATAGTTTCGATGTATTTGTTAACAAATATGACCAAACCATTTGTTAACTAACGGAGTCCTGAGTGCCAGCGTCAAAACTAAAACAATTATTATCGCAGTTAGAAAGTGTATTACTGGGTAAACCTGAACAAATTAAACTGGCGGTTGCCTGTATTTTGGCAAAAGGTCATTTATTAATTGAAGATTTACCCGGCATGGGCAAAACCAGTTTATCCCAAGCGCTTGCTACCTCTTTAGGCATGAGTTATCAACGCATCCAGTTCACCAGTGATATGTTACCTGCCGATATTCTTGGGGTATCAATTTACCAACAGGAGCAGCAAGAATTTACTTTCCATCCTGGTCCCATTTTCAATCAGATGTTGCTAGCTGATGAAATCAATCGTGCTAGCCCTAAAACCCAAAGTGCATTGCTTGAAGCCATGGCTGAGCGCCAAATCACCTTAGACAGCACCACTCACCCATTACCAAAACCTTTCTTTGTTATCGCAACACAAAACCCTATCGAGCAATCAGGTACTTTTCCTTTACCTGAGTCGCAATTAGACCGCTTTATGATGCGTATTTCGATTGGTTACCCAAATGAGCAAGCAGAACTGGAAATGCTCAAAGGACTCACTTCACGAAATACTGCTGAGCCTTTAGCACAATGTTTTACACCCAATGAACTCATCAGCTTACAAAATCAGGTACAAAAGGTCAGTGCTTCTGATGCTGTGCTTAAATACCTTATTCATTTAGCCCAGTTCTCTCGCCAGCAAGCCGATGGCAATGGCCTGTCACCTCGAGCGAGTATTGCCTTATTGGACGCAGCTAAAGCATGGGCATTTATTCATCACCGCAATTATGTAGTGCCTGAAGATATCCAAGCGGTATTTCACTGCGTGGCTGAACACCGTATTCGCACTAATAATCAGTTACAAGGCCAAGCCTTATCAGATCATATTCTTGCCAGTGTTAACCCAATTAGTTAACTAGCATGAAAAAATCAGTAAAGACTGAAGCCCATTATCAGCCTAAGCCCAAATGGTATACACGCTTTATTCCCCAAAGAATTAAGCAACGTTGGGGCCGCTGGCTGAATAAGCGGATCCCTCCCAATAAACAGGTTACCCTGACTCATAAGAGTATATTTATTTTACCCAGTGGCTTTGGCATAGCGTGGTTTATGCTTATTGGCGTGCTGTACCTTTTTGGCACTAACTATCAAAATAACTTAGTTATCGGTTTAAGCTTATTACTGGCGAGCCTGCTGCATACCTGCATTATTTACAGTTATAAAAACCTCGCAGGGTTAACTTTAACCTCGCAAACGCCACCAGAAACCCAAGCTAACCAAAGCATTGCTTTTCCTGTGACCTTAACCAGTAAAGCAAAACCAGATAACAAACATACCAGCCATCAACAAATCTGCCTTAACTTTGCAGAGCAGCGACATGTGCGCCTGACTGATATTGGTGAGTCTAGTCAATCAAGTATCACATTCACACCTCAAGAACGCGGTCGTTTCAACCCTGGGCGCATTAAGGTGTCATCTAATTTTCCATTGGGTCTGTTTCGTACTTGGTCTTATGTTGATTTAGATATTCACCATATTATTTATGCCGAGCCAAAAACTAGCCAGGTCTCGTTAACCAGTCTCGATGACGATAACAGCAGCGAGTTTGAGCATGGGAAATTACAATCTGGTGTCGATGATTACAAAGGCTTAAAAACTTATGTAGAAGGTGAATCGTTAAAACAAGTCGCCTGGAAACAATGGGCTCAAGGTCGAGGAATGCTCACCAAAGAATTTGCTCAGCCAGAAGGAAAACCTGTGTGGTTAAGCCTGGACGATACCGATGGTAATAGCCTTGAACAAAAACTCAGCAAATTGGCATGGCAAGTTAATGTGCTATCTCAAGGGCAACAAGTATTTGGTTTAGCCCTTAAGCAACAAGTGATTGAACAAAATAGTGGTGAAATACACCGTAAACAATGCCAGCAATTAATCGCCTTATATGGCAAAAAAATCACTGATGCAACGGTAGAAACAGGAGTCAATGATGAAAAGTAATGACTCATTTTCTCAAACAGCTCAGGCGAAAAATGATAAAAAGCAATTTATCGAGCAAGATAACTTTAACGAAAACATAGGCCGAAATACCCTATTTTGGTTGTTGATGACTAATGCATTAGTGCTATTTCCCCTTTATCAAGATGCCACCTTATGGAGCATTGGCATTTGCGGTATTTGTTTTGTTTGGCGTGTCGGTATTTATTTCGGCAAAGTCGCCGCACCGCCCAAATTACTGGTTACCAGTCTTGCTGTTGGCGCCGCAGCCACCTTGGCATTGGTGGCTAAAGAAATCGGTATGCTTAATGCGCTAGTTAACTTACTTTTACTTGGGTATGCACTTAAATACATAGAAATGCGTCAAATACGCGATGTAAAAGTCGTCGTGCTAGTGGGTTATTTTCTTATAGCGTTTGCCTTGCTTGAACGACAAAGCATTTTAGACACCATTCAATTGTTGTTTGTTTGTCTTGTTAATACCTGTGTACTAATCAGCGTGTATCAACATAGTAGCCGCAAAATAAACTTAAGTTTTGGATTCAAACTTTTTTTGCAAAGTTTGCCGCTGGCGCTATTACTGTTTGTGGTATTTCCAAGGCTGCCACCTTTGTGGCTTGCACCAAGCATGAAAAACGCAACAACGGGCCTTTCGGATGAAGTCTCACTGGGCGATATCAGCAAGCTAACTCGCTCACCTAGTCTCGCATTTCGCGTCGGCTTTGATAACGAAACCAATAACACCGATAAATTACAATTAGTTCCCAATGAGCAACTATATTGGCGCGCGCTCGTGATGGAAAATTACGACGGAACAACCTGGAAGCAATCAAATTTCAGAAAGAATGAACAGCGGATTTCATATGGGCCTTTACCTAAACGTAAATTGCCGCATACCATTGAGCAGTCGAATCCATATAATTACCAAGTTATCACTGAGCCAACTTATCAAAAATGGCTGTTTGGATTAGATCAATCCTTTACCAACACAGAACAAGTGGCTGAACTTAATGACTTTCGACTGTTTTCATTACGTAATATCGACCAACGCTTTAGCTACCGCGTCACGTCTTACCCTAATAGTTCACTTGAATTGTCATTACCACCGATAGCCAAGCGGATAAATTTGACTTTACCAAAAGAAACGAACCCTAAGACACAAGCATTAGCCCAACAATTTGCCAAAGATTACCCTCTCCCACGTGATCGTATCAACGCGATGATGGGCTATTTTGCAGAGCAACCTTATTTCTATACCTTAAGTCCACCGCCCATCGGTGCTAACCAAGTGGATGATTTTCTATTTGATAACAAAGCTGGTTTTTGTTCCCACTATGCTTCAGCGTTAGTGTTTATGGCACGTTCAAGTGGCATACCAGCACGTATGGTGGCAGGTTATCAAGGCGGCGAATACAACCCTAAAGCCGGTTATTACAGTATTTACCAATATATGGCACATGCTTGGACAGAAGTCTGGTTAGAAGGACAAGGCTGGGTCCGTTTTGACCCAACAGCGATGATTGCCCCAAATCGAATTTTAGATGGCTTTGATGCCATGTTTGCTGGCCAAGATAGCTATTTACAAGACAGTCCATTTACCAGTTTACGCTTTAAAGAAATCCCTTGGCTTAACAACATCCGCTTGCAATTGGCCAGCTTAGATTTTTATTGGAGTGTTTGGGTTTTAAGCTTTGATGAAGAGCGCCAGCAACAGGTATTAAGTGAGCTGTTAGGCGAAGTAAACAGCAGTAAAATTATTGTTTTAATGATTATTAGCTTTAGCATTATTGCTTTAATCATTGCCTATTTTGCTGGCGTGTTTACTGTTCGCCCAAAACAAGACCCGATCATTAAACGTTATAACCTGATTTGCACTAAGTTAGCTAAAAAAGGTTACTCACGGAATACCATGCCACCTCAAGCCTTTGCTACTTTTATGCATCACACAGTGAGTGAGCAACAACCACAATTAGCAGAAGATTTTAACAAGATGACAGAGCACTTTATTGCACTGCAATATCAGCAGTTGAGTGATAAGCAGATTGAGCAACATCAAATCTTGTTTAAACGCTACTTTAGGAAAGTCAAAATGGGATTGTAGGGTTAGCTCTTTAATTTTAGCTTTATTCATTTGAATAAGATCAACGTCGTGGCGCTTCGCCCACACCAGAGCCAAGGGGGAAAGCGCTTGTCCCCCTTAACAATCCCTCAGCGCCCCAGACGAAAAATGCTGAAAAACGCATAATTTTCGATGGGGATTGATCCAGCTTTTTACTTCCTTTATAGATCGCTTCGGCCTTAGTCGAAAATGCTAACGCTTCAGATGGTGCATCCTTGCACCGCTAAAGCTAAGCTCACATCCATGTGAGCATCACGCTATTTTCTCTGCGTCCTCAATTCAAATTGAGCCTTGTGGTTTTTATGGTCACGAATAGAGTTAAATCGAAGAGATAAAAATCCCAGTGTAGATGCGTTCAAGACCTTCGAAAACATGGATGTTTTCGTAGAGCCCACAGGGATGTGTTCACGGCGTGTCTTGGATGCATCTGCACATAAGCCTGCGGCAGGCAATTAATTAAGTTGAAGATATGGTGTTCCATAAACTAGCCAATACAATTATGGTAACGTACCCACAACCCACAACCCACAAAGTTGATAATTGTAAAATTAATTATGTGTGTCAAAGTTAATTGATAAAAAATTCTTGAACCTATTTACACGCAATAATTATATGTATATCATAGATTTGTGGGTGCTATTCACCCATTTGCTTTTGTATTTCATTGTGTAACAAACAGAAAAACGACGCTCTTTATGAGCGAACCTTTAATACATATTATTGGTTCATGACCCGCATCCGTGGACATTCAACTCCGAATAAGACGCAAAAAAATTGCGCCCTATTCCGAAGGCGATTATGACGACGGTTGTCTGGCACTGATAAGAGAAGTCGGCTCAAAGGTCATTACTAAGATTTCTGTATGCGTTTTTATTGGTCTGGCAGACAATTCAGTCAACAACCTATAAGGACAAAAAAATGTTTAAATTTAACTTTAACATGCGTTACACAAATAAAACTGAAAACACAGAACTCGTGGTTGGAGCCAATTGCGAATCATCTGAACAGCAAGATGACCAGAGCCCAAAGGGAACCTTAGGACTAATTTTAGACTACGCCCCTTTGGCTGTTATACTAATTGATATAGTACCAATACTTTTGGATACGATGTCTAACATGTTCTAACAGCTGACTTCTCTCTTTCAAATATTTATTGGTACTATATGGACAAGCCACTATATCCATGCTCTTCAATCGGAACACTTGATGTACTTTCGAAAACTTTAGGTGTCCACCCTAAAAAACTTAAAAGCATAGCAAGTAAAGTTAATGATTCGTATAGTAAATATGAACTTCCTGCTCACCCCACTACTGGAAAAGTTCGTGAAGTGTTTGAACCCAAACATGAACTAAAAAAAATTCAAAAACGCATTAACTCCAGAATTTTTGAACATATTATTTTCCCAGAATATTTACAGGGCGGAATCAAAGCCACCCCTGAAATTGCACGTGACTACATCGCAAATGCAACTATTCATGGTAGAAGCAAAACCCTTATCAATCTCGATGTAAGGAACTTTTATCCCAATATTAAAGAAAATGTAGTAAGCGATATTTTTAAGTACTTCTTTAAATTTAGTGATGAGGTTGTAGAAATACTAACCAAAATAACAACTTACAATGGTAGCTTACCCCAAGGTGGTTGTACTTCAAGCTACCTAGCAAATCTAGTTTTCTACAATGACGAATATCGCCTATTTAGCTCACTTAAAGGGAGAGGACTTAGATATACACGTTTGCTCGATGATATTACTATATCTTCTCCCCAACTTATTGATAAAGAATTATCAGTGCAGCTAATTAAAGATGTTGCTGCATTGCTAAGAAAAAGAAATTTAAATTTAAAATCAAATAAAACCAAAATTACTAACCGCTCTGAAATACATAAGGATTTTGAAGTTACAGGTTTATGCGTTCGGGCTGCAAAACCCAGAACCAGGAAAAAAGATCGAATGTATGTCCGACAACTAGTTTTTAATTGCGAAAAAATGGCTGTAGAGAGCAAGAGTAGTGAAGAGTTTCATAAGTTGTGGAATAAAACCTCAGGATTAATAGCTAAACTTGACCGGTTAAAAAAATCACATGCTAAAGATTACCGTAAGAGGTTATCAGTGATTCTACCTATATATGATCAGTATCAAGAAAATAAAATAATTAAAAGGTCAAAAAGAGCTCTTAAAGTTCCCATTACTTCTCACTCTCAATGGGGCACAATTCAACAGTACAATAACCTAATATATCAATTAGGCATATTAGGTAGGACAAAAAAAGGGTTAGCTAAAAATCTAAGAAAGTCTCTAAAGTTGCATTACTCTTCAGTACCTACAATAAACAAATTTTGGGAGCAGTAAAATAATGCACTACACAGGGATTATAAATACTTTTAATGATTTTAAAGGCTTTGGGTTTATACGAAGAGATAAGGGAAAGGATGCATATTTTTCAATAGATGATTTCACTAATGAGGTTGATATTGATTCAATAATCATTGGTACTGAAGTGACATTTGATATTGTAAAAACAAAAAAAGGCCCTAAAGCATTTAATATAATACAATTATAATATTGAGACTAAACCAACAGGTGGCCAGTTAAAAACATTTTATGACCACCGAAAGTTACCCACATTCTAAAAAACAATGATAAATATATGCTTCTGGCATTCGATATCATAAAGTGAATACTGCTATTACCCCGCTCTAAATTAATGAGAACACCCACAATTTTTGCTTGCTATTTTAGCGTTTAAACTCACTATCTAATAAAAGCCTTTCAAACCTAATAACAACCTCTTAGAATGGTTTTTATCATCAGTTGCCGAGTCAGTAATGCTTAGATTAATTCAATCGAATCAGATGGAAGTTTTGTCTGAACAGCTTTCCAAGATGTTAGCCATTCCCCTTGATAATGCTAACTTACTGGCCAACGAGCATGTGTTAGTTCAAAGCCCGGGGATGTCGACTTGGCTGCGCTTAGAAGTGGCAAAATACAATGGTATCGCTGCTGCTCTTTCGTTCCCTTTACCGTCCAGTTTTACTTGGCAGTTATGCCATGAACTCTTACCTAACGTCCCTAAAGACAATGCTTTTACCAAAGCGGCAATGACGTGGAAGTTAATGGATTTATTGCCAAGATTATTAACTGATGAAGATTTTGCACCACTACAAGCTTACCTAACACCCGAAGCCGCAAACACAGCTTCAAATGTAAGTGATATTAAAAGTGCTGATTTAAGCTCTGACACAAATGAATCCATCCCTAGTAGCAATAATTTGACTAGACTTGCTAATCAACATCAACAGCATTTTGATGCGATGAAGCTGTATCAACTTTGTGGCCGCATTGCCGATATTTTTGACCAATACTTAGTTTATCGTCCGAGCTGGATTTTAGGTTGGGAAAGTAACGAGCTGCCAATCAAGCTTGAACAAAATCAGCTATGGCAGCCCAAATTATGGCGTGCGCTAATCGAATATAACCAAGTTGAAATTAACGGCAGTCATTATCACCGCGCCAACTTGCATCAAGAATTAATTAATGCGCTCAAACAGCCGCAAACCGTTATCAGTTCTTTGCCTGAACGCTTATTTGTTTTTGGCATTTCATCAATGCCGCCGCAAACTCTTGAGGTGCTTTATCACCTTGCTGAGCGCATTGAAGTCATTATGTTTTCCCTTAGCCCTTGTCAGCATTACTGGGGCGATATTGTTGACCCTAAAGCGCGCGCGCGAATGGCGCTGCAATATGCCGATAAAAAGCAACTCGGTGAGTCATGGGAAGATAAATTAGAAGTCGGTAACCCGATTTTAGCCAATAACGGTAAAATGGGCCGCGAGCTGTTAGATTTAATGCTCGAGTTACCCGCTGAACATACTGACTTTAGTTACGATTGCTACATCGAACCTGAACAATCCGCCGATGAGCTAAACCTGTTGCAAGGATTACAATTTGATATCTTGCAAATGGAAACGTTAGGTCAACCATTAGGGCCTGATGCCCACTTTTATCAAAATACTCAAGCAAGAAGAAGTTTACTGCCAACCGATGATTCAATCACTTTACGCAGCTGTCATAGCCCGCTGCGCGAAATTGAAACCTTACACGATCACTTATTAGCATTGCTGTCCAATGATCAGCAATCAGCGGGCCTGCTACCTAAAGATATCGTAGTAATGATGCCTGATGTCGCCGCTTATGCACCGTATATTGATGCGGTATTTGGCACCAGCAACAGCCAGTCACACCAGCAGCAAGGTAATTTTTATATCCCTTACGCCATTGCTGATAGAGGCGCTGCGCAAGAGTCGCCACTCATCAACAGTTTCTTAAATTTATTGGATATAAATCAAAGCCGTTTTGGTTTAACCGATATTTTAAGCATTCTTGAAGTCCCTGCTATTTTACGCAAATTCCAGTTAGATGATGATGGCCTTCAGCTTATTAGGCGCTGGTTAGATGATGCCAATGTTCGTTGGGGGCGAGATGAACACACCCGATTGCAACAAGGTGTGCCTGGGTTTAAGCAAAACTCATGGGCATTTGGGGTCAGTCGCCTTATTCAAGGATATGCTTTTAATGATGAATCTTCGATTTATCATGACACCCTGCTCGTCAAAGGCGTTGAAGGACAATCGGCGCAAACATTAGGTCACTTGCTCAACTTTTTAGAGTCCATTGATGACTATCAGCAGCAACTTGCCAGCACTTGCCCAACGCTTGAGCGCATCGAACAGTTATATCAATTATTAGAGGTATTTTTTGAAGCTGACGATGATGAGCGTGAACAAGTGCAAACCATCCGTGAAGCGTTAACAGCGTTAAAAGAAGAACTTGAAGGTGCGGGTCATCAAGGCGAACTCGACATTGAAGTGCTTAAGCAATGGTTTAATCAACGCTTAAATGAATCCCGCGTGGGGCAGCGCTACCTTGCAGGTAGTGTTAACTTTTGTACTCTGATGCCAATGCGCTCTATTCCCTTTAAAGTCGTTTGCTTACTGGGGATGAATGATGGCGTTTACCCACGAGTTCAACACCCTGTAGGGTTTGATTTAATGGCCCACAATGGTGCCATTAAAGGCGACCGTTCAAGACGGTTAGATGACCGTTACTTATTTTTAGAAGCCCTGCTTTCTGCAAGGCAACAATTATACATCAGCTATATCGGTCATTCTGAACGTGATAATGCTGAGCGCATTCCGTCGATGTTAGTCTCTGAGCTGATTGAGTATTATCAACTGTGTTATTTTGCCGACTATTGCTTTAATAGCTGTAATATAAGCAATAGCGATTTAAACAAAAACACAACACGCGAAAACATATCCAATGAAGCTGCAGACCAAGCCATTATTGATCATTTAATTATCCAGCAACCGCTGCAACCATTCGATGTGAAACTATTTCAGTCCGAGGTATCTCACTCACCGTCGCAGCAACAATCTGTTTTACAACAGAGCTTTAGCCACCAATGGTGTCCGCCTAAGTTTAATGATCCGCTAACAGCACAATGGCAGTCCACATTTATTAACGCATCGCAGCCTATTGCTATAGATATACAATCAGAGTTAACTGATGCAGCAAAAGATCATCAACATACTCTTGAGCTATCTGCATTACTGCGATTCTTTAGAAGCCCTGCGCAATTCTTTTTAAATCGAAGCCTAAAAGTGGATTTTAATCTGCGTATTCAAGCTGATGATAATGATGAACCTTTTGGCTTAGATTCACTGGAGCGTTATAAACTGCAGTCAGCTTTAATTGACAGTGCGTTGCAGCACAAACTAGAACACGCTGATATTGAGTTTATTAACCAGTTAAAAGTCAGTGGCTCACTTCCCATGAAGCCATTCGATGATGTGCTATTAGACCGTTACCAGAATGATATTAAGTACGTTATTGGTAGAGTGCAATATTTAACTGGAGAAGCGCAAAAGACTTCCGAACTAGATGTTGATCTTAGGTTTGATGACATCTGTTTCAGTAGCAGCAATTTTAACAACAGTACTCTTAATAGCAGCATTACTCGACAAACCATTGCTGTCAATTTGGTTGGTCGCATTGATGACATTTACGCGAAAGGCCAAGTCAATTATCGCCCAGGTACAGCCCATGGCCGAGACTTTTTACGTGTCTATTTGCGCCATTTATGCTTAAACGCATCAGGGATTGAAAAAAACAGTTACCTGCTGGATATCGGTCATTTTCATGCTTTCACAGCAATAAAACCAGAGGCAGCGCAGCAATTACTGCAACAATTTGTTCAGGGCTATTTCAATGGCCAAGCGCAGCCATTGTGCTTTATGCCGCGCACCGCACTCGCCTATGTTGAAGCTGAAGGTTCACATTCAGAAAAACTCCATGAAGCGCAAAGCCAGTGGCTTGATGAGCAGACAGAGTTTGGTGAAGGAAACGACCCGCATAACAAACGCTTATTTAATTTCCCGAATGACTTTACGGAACAAGGATTTGGTGACACAGCCATGCAATTACTTAAGCCAATGCTGAGCGTATATCACAAAGGCACCTTGGCTGATTTAGACGAGTACATCAATGAAACAACATCGGTGAATAATATCGATGCTATCTGTACAGAGGGGCAAGCATAATGACCAAGGTCACTACACTCAACCCCCTCACCTTACCATTCACTGGCAGCAGCTTAATTGAAGCCAGTGCCGGTACAGGTAAAACCTATACCATTTCGGGTTTATATTTACGTCTATTACTGGGTGGTAAAGACGGAGAAATCGAAAGAGCGCCATTAACCTGCGAGCAAATCTTAGTGGTGACCTTTACCAATGCCGCCACAGAAGAGCTGCGCGATAGGATCAGAAAACGTATCCAGGTTGCGTTTAAGTGTTTTATTGGGCTTGATACTGATGATGAATTTGTCTCTCAGCTTTACCAGCAAATACCAGAGTCAGAACGCTCAATAGCCCTAAGACGATTAGATTTAGCATTAAAATCATTAGATGAAGCCGCTATTTTCACCATTCATGGTTTTTGTCAGCGGATATTATCTGACATGGCATTCGAGTCATCATTGCTATTTGAATCAGAATTTACTCTCGATGACAGCGAGTTTTTACACCATGCAGTAAGAGATTTTTGGCGTGAAACCTGTTATCCATTGCCAGCGGTCTTAGCCCAAGTCATCGCCAATGAGTTTGGTAGCCCTGATGAGTTAGCTAAACAATTAAGGCAGCTATTAGGCGCAACTCAGGCTAAAACACCGTTTATTGCTAAAGACTTTAATCAACTGACTGACGAACTCACCCAAAGCTTGTCACGCTTTAAAATGCGCTGGGCAGCAGACAGTGAAGCAGAATTAACGCTGCTGCACAGTTTGCCGCTAAATGGCGCCCGCTTTGGCAAAAAAGCTGATGAATACCCGAAGCTTGCGGCTATGTTTGATAATTTGACGAACTGGGTTAGCTCAGGCACTGGTTTACCGCCAGTAAAAACACTTGAAATGCTGGCGTTATCAGGGTTAAAACTGAATAAAGGTGGCACCGTTCCTACGCCACAAGAAGCGCCTTTATTGGATCACATTGAGCGCTTATTTGATCTCATTAGCCAAATAAAACCGGCATTCTTGGTGCGCGCAAAAGACGGGATTAAACTGCGATTCGCGCTGCAAAAAGCCCAACGAAATTTAATGACCCCAGATGACTTGCTGATCACTTTAGCAGGCGCGCTAAACTCAACTGATACTGATACTGATAC
>NZ_MCUF01000038.1:0-19753 GCF_002873615.1 Shewanella sp. 10N.286.51.B7 | reverse complement strand
CTGATACTGATACTGATACTAGCCAATCACAAGAGCAGTTAATTTCAAAACAGCTCGCTAATGCTATTGCTGCGCGTTTTCCTGTTGCGTTAATCGATGAATTCCAAGATACCGATCCACTACAGTTCGCTATTTTCTCGGCAATTTATCAACAACAAGCACAGTGGGATAAACTCAGCTTATTAATGATTGGCGATCCTAAACAAGCAATTTATGCCTTTCGCGGCGCTGATATTCACACTTATATTCAGGCCCGAAAACAAACCAAGGCGCACTATAACCTCGAAACAAACTACCGCTCATCGACTGCGTTAGTGAATGGGGTAAACCAATTATTTAGCCAACACGATGACCCATTTATCAGTGGTGCGATCCCTTATGACGTGGTCAATACGCCTAAAAGCGCTGATAGTAAAATCCTCAATGAAGCCACAGAAAATAGCGCAGCCTTACGAATAAAGTTACTGGCAGAAGATGACTCTGGCCTCAACAAAGTCATAGGCCGTAAGATATTGGCTGCCGATGCCGCCAGTGAGATCAAACGTCTATTAACTGAGTCGCAAAATGGCCAGTGCTACATGGCAGGTAAATCAAACACTCAAACGGGTAAGCCACTCATCGCCAAAGACATCGCCATTTTGGTTCGTGACCGTAATGAAGCTGCGGTAATGAAACAAGCCTTGAGCGAGCGACAAATTGGCGCAGTATTTTTGAGCCGAGACAGTGTATTTAAAACCCAAGAAGCGTTTGAAATTGCGATCATTTTACGTGCCTTAGCCAATCCTAAAGATGAACGTTGTTTACGCTCCGCTATGGCTACAGAACTTATGGGCTATAGCGCACAGCAAATCCATCAGTTCAATCAAGATGAAGAGCAGCGCCAAGACTTATTAGATAAATTTGCTCAGTGGCACCTACTGTGGAATCGCCATGGCATCATGCCGTCGCTACTATCTCTTGCCAGTGAAACAGAATTGATTAAGCGATTTTTAGCTAAAGGCGATCTCAATACATCGACGTCAAAACTAACATCAGCTTCAACAGATGAGACAAGTGCCACCGAGAGCGGAGAGCGCCGGTTAACCGATTTCCGTCATTTATCTGAATTATTGCAGCAAAAAGCCACTGAGCTCGATGGCAGCAGTGCATTAATTAACTGGTTTGAGCAACAGCTTATTGATGGCCAAGGTAGTGATGAGCAGCAACTTAGGCTTGAAAGCGAACAAAACCTTGTGCAAATCGTCACGATTCATAAGAGTAAAGGCCTTGAATACCCTGTGTGTTTTGTGCCTTTCATTAGTTTAGCCCGCGACAATCGTCGCAAGCCAACGCCAATGCTGTATCACCAAAATGATGAACTCATATGGGATGTTGAAGCCAGTAAGGAAGGTTGGGAGCAATATAAACAGGAAAATCTTGCTGAAGATTTACGCCTTTTATATGTGGCACTCACCCGCCCTGTTTATGTGTGTTACCTATATATTGCCAACCATAGCCGTATGCTAAAAGCGGGCATCAGCAGTCAGTTATTTGAAACCGCTATCGGTTATTTACTGGGTATTACCACTAAAGAGTGCGATTTTGAGCAGCTTAAATTGGCTGCAACAAAGCTTACTAACGATAAACACGGTCATCCTGTCGATGCGATTAGCATCAGTGAAATCGATGCAATTGATGATTCAGCATTATTGAGCGTTGAAAACAACGACCAAGAACCGCTACCAAAAACCTTAAGCCGTGATTACCAAACACCATGGCGAGTAGGCAGTTACTCAGGGCTTGTAAAACATTTAGCCCATGAAAAAGTCGCTCCTGGCGCCGATGACGAAGATTTCAGCCAAGAAATCCAAGCGCAATTTGAACCCAGCAGTGATATCAACCCCTTTGATACTGAAGCCGCTGAAAACGCAATTAACCGTTTCACTTTCGAGCGTGGCGCCAATGCCGGTAGCTTTATGCATTTAGTGTTGGAGTTATTTGATTTCACTCAGGCAGATAGCGAATTGCCTGAAGCGTTAGCCAAAGCGATGGACCAATATGGTTTTGACAAAGAAGTTTGGACCGAGACATTAATCCACTGGTACCAACAAATTTTGCACACACCGCTATTAACCGGTTATCAGCAGTGCGACCAGCAATTACTTAATTCAAGCGGCATACCGTTAACCTTGAGTGAATTAACGGAAAAACAAAAGCTGGTGGAGATGGAGTTTTATCTTCCCATTAGCCAATTAAAATCTGAGCAATTGAATCAATTACTCAGTCAATACGGCTATGATGCTGGGCTAGAGTTTGATGAATTACAGGGTATGCTGAAGGGATTTATCGATTTAACCTTTGAATTTAACGGCCAATTTTATATTGCCGATTATAAGTCTAACCATTTAGGTGATGACTATTCAGATTACAACATTGAAGCCATGGGCAATGCGATTAGCAGTCACCGTTATAACCTGCAATATATCTTGTATACCCTAGCGCTGCATCGATACTTGTCTCTACGTATGCCACATTACCAATACCAACAACATATTGGTGGCAGCTTTTACTTGTTCTTGCGTGGTATGAGCCCGCAAACACCACAATCTGGGGTATTTTTCGACAAACCGCCGCAAGCATTAATTGAGCAATTGGATATATTATTTAGTCAATCGAATGAGGCATCAGCTGCAGTGAGTCGCACGCCTTTGAATAATACGACAGTGGAGTCAACATCATGAGTCAATTACTCCAGCTGCAAGCGCCCATACATCAGCTACTAAAGCATTGGCAGCAACAAGGGCTTATTACCCCACTTGATCGCCATTTCGCTTTAGAAATGGCCAAGATACAGTCCAGTAAAAGTGATGAGTTTTTATTGTTCATCTGCACCCTACTAAGTCAGCAGTTATCCAGTCAGCACAGCTGTTTGGTCATCAGTGGGATAGATTTAGCTAATCCGTTTTGTGAGCAACAAGCCCTATGTAAGCTCAATGTCGATCACCAGCAGTTAACTGACTCAATTACCGAACTAGATTGTGTGGGAGAGCCTAGTGAAAATACTCCGATGATTTTCGAACATGGCCGTTTATACCTAAACAAGTATTATCATTTCGAAACCGAAGTGGCGAGTCGCTTAAATCAGATGGCGAATATTGACTTAACTGTCGATACCAATCTGTTACCCGCTTACCTTAACGACTTATTTGATGAGGCTAAGCCAGCGTCAGCACAAACCATTAATTGGCAAAAAGTGGCTACTGCAATGGCATTAACCAAAGCCCTAGCAGTGATTACCGGTGGCCCCGGTACTGGTAAAACGACCACAGTCACTAAACTATTATTATTGCTACTCACCCAGTCTGAGCTCAGCATAAAGTTAGTCGCCCCAACCGGCAAAGCGGCAGCGCGATTAAGTGAGTCAATCAAAGCCTCTAAAGCCCGTTTGTTTACCCAAGTGAGTCAAACAGGTAAACCAGAACTTCTCAAGGCGCTCAAAAATATCCCTGAAGAAGCTGCGACTTTACACCGATTACTTGGGGTTATTCCAAACTCCCATGCTTTTCGCCATAACAAAGACAACCCGTTACGATTAGATTTATTGGTGGTCGATGAAGCCTCAATGGTCGATTTACCCATGATGCATAAACTGCTCAATGCCTTACCCAGTCAAACAAGGTTGATATTGTTAGGCGATCAAGACCAACTCGCTTCAGTTGAAGCTGGCGCAGTCTTAGCTGATATCTGCTCTGGGCTTGCAAATACGGACTCATCGTCTGTGCAGCCGTGGAAAATGCGCTATTCCGCTAAACAAGCTGATTTACTTGAACAACTCACAAGTGAAGCCACCAGCGAGTTTATTCATCAATCGCCCATGATTGGTGACAACCTGTGTATGTTAATGCACAGTCACCGCTTTAAAGGTGATGCAGGGATTGGCTTATTAGCTAGTGCAGTAAACTATGTCGATATTCAAGGAGTCCGCCGAGAATGGCAGCATGGCCATCAAGAACTTACTTGGATTGAGCATCAAGCTGAAGGTCAAAGCTTGCCGTTAATGCAACTTTCGGTGGCAGCTTACAGTGAATATCTGCAGATGATCCTCGATAATCAGCATGTTTATGAACAAGCTAAACAGCTCAATGGTGAACAAGGTCATGAGCTAGGTTCCGTACAAGACAGTGATTACAATTCCCAGCGTCATCAGGCTGCAGATATTATCGAAAGCTTTAACAAATTCCGGATTTTGTGCGCCATGCGATCAGGTGAATTTGGCGTTGATGGTATTAACCTCGCCATCACCAATGTGCTTAAGCAAAATCATTGGATTAAGCCTAACCAGGAGTTTTATCTTGGCCGTCCAATCATTATCCAAAGTAACGATTACAACTTAGGTTTATTTAATGGCGATATTGGTTTGATTTTGCAGGACGAACAAAAACCTGAACGGCTCATGGCTTATTTTGTCAAAGCAGATGGTAGCTTATTGAAAGTACAACCCGCACGATTACCCCATCACGACAGTTGTTTTGCGATGACCGTACATAAAAGCCAAGGCAGTGAATTTGAACAAGTGGCGTTTGTGCTGCCACAAAAGCCCAGTAATGCGCAATGGCAACTGCTGACTAAAGAGCTGGTGTATACAGCAATTACCCGAGCTAAAGAACACTTTATCTGCTTAGGATCGCCTTATGTATTTGAACGCGCCTGTAAACAAGTGACCTCACGAGCATCAGGCTTGGCGCTGAGGTTATGGGGCAAATCATAAGCAGAATTACCCAGTTTTAAGAATATAATCGAAACTTAAGATATCAGTTTAGGATGTAAGATTTAGTACTGAGAAATAAATCCTAAGCTATTCAGCTAAGGCCGCTGTTAGCGGCTTTATTTTTTACTCTGACTCTTCCCCTGCACTACCATTAACATCCCCGTCAACACCACAATCGATGCAATCATTAAACGGCTAGTTAGGGTTTCAGCAACAAATATCACCCCACCAAAAGCGGCAATAACGGGTACAGAAAGTTGCACGACGGCAGCTTTAGTGGCGCTAAGTCCATTAAGCGCGACATACCAAATACTGTAACCCATTGCAGAGGTCACGCTGCCCGCGATAATCGCTAGCCATACACCTTTGTCACTTAATTCAAGCTGCCCTAAACTAACTAGAAATAATACCAGAACTAAAGGTATAGACCTGACGAAATTAGCACAAGTATCGCGTAGCGGCTGAGTTGTTTGTTTACCTTTTAGGGTATAAACACCCCAAGCAATACCTGAAATGGTCATAAATAATAAACCATCCATCGAAGGTGAGTTGATATCGGGAACAACTAAATACACAAACCCTACAAATGCCGTAATAACCCCAAGCCATTCAATCAGCTTGAGCCGCGCCCCCTTAATGATTGCAAGCAGGATCATGGTTAATTGCACTGCGGCAAACAAAATCAATGCGCCTGTGGCGGTATCAAGTAGTGTGTAGGCATTTGAAAAGCTGGCAGCGTAAACAAACAGCATCACACCACCTAACCAACTCCCAGCTGATTGATGTTGCTTTAGCATTAACTGTTGCTGCTTAATTAAAGATTGTTGATTATTCTTGCCCGTAACTTGAGCATCTGGATATCGAGGTTTTGTTAAAACCCCATTGATTTTTAAAATCAGTAATAAGGTTAACGCTCCGGATAATAAACGTATAACCGTAAAGCTCACCCAGTCAATGCTACCATCGCCCAGTGCTAAACGGCACAAAACAGAGTTCGCCGCAAAAGCTATCAATGCCAATATTGTCATCGATAAGGTTTTTACATTGGATTGTTGGATAAGGTAAACCTTCTAAGTGTTAATGGATGATTGTTGTGACTGATTGCAATAACTCGTTGCACTTACTTAGTTGCACTTACTTAGATGCACTTACTTAGTTGCACTTACTTAGTTGCACTTACTTAGATGCACTTGCTTAGATGCACATACTTAGATGCAGTTACTTAGTTGCACTTACTTAGTTGCACTTACTTAGATGCAATGGCTGAGTGAAAGCTCGACTTATATTAAACAAGATAACTTGAATCCCCCCAATCCACATAATGTCCTGTCGTCATAAGTTGTGACAAATCGTGATAACGAGTTAACTTGGCAAGCTAAACACCAAAGAAACTAACACAGTAATGACTAATAAGATCGCAAACACTAATCGAATAGCTTTAGCATGCTTTGGCGAAGAAAAAACTGGCTTTAATAAGCTGCCAAACACCAACCAAAGACTATCGACCAATGCTGCGACAACTATGCATATCACTGCTGTCATCAAATAACTGGTCGAAGAAGATGAAAGCGGTAGTAGAAACTGAGAGAAAATCGCGATAAAAGCGGCATAGGCTTTAGGGTTAAGTACATTCAACACTAAGCCATCTCTAAATTTAGGCGCTGACTGTTCTGCAATGTTTGGCACTACTGAAGCTGTAGCAATTTTATAGGCAATATAAACCATATACAGCGAAGCAATAATTTGACAGATAATTCGAAAGTTTGGATAAGCAATAAATAAGGCTGACAAGCCAAGTACCGTAGCCAGAATAACCAACAATAATCCTGACAATATGCCACACAAAAATGGCAGACCTTGTTTAACACCAAATGTAGCTCCTATTGCAGCAAGTGCAATGGGCACAGGGCCTGGTGAGCCTAATAATAAGCTTGTGGCAATAACTAACGTCATTAAGGATTCGATCAAAATAACATTCCCTATAAAAAAGGCTTATAACGTTATCGTTATAAGCCTTGAAAAATCGATATTTAACATTGTCTCTGATGATTAGGCCGCTTTAAATAATTAAAAGCTATCGCCCGGAACTCTAACCCAGCCTTCCATTAATACTCTTGCACTGCGACTCATACTGGCCTTGTTAACTTGCCAGTTGCCATCAGTTAATGTCGCTTCTGCGCCCACTTTAAGAGTGCCTGAAGGATGACCAAATATCACTTGAGTGCGAGACGTGCCACCAGCAGCTATATTTACCAATGAACCTTTAACCGCAGCGGCAGTGCCAATTGCCACAGCCGCCGTCCCCATCATCGCATGATGCAGTTTACCCATAGATAACGCTCTCACTTGCAAATCGATATCAGTGCGAGCAATGGCTTTACCACTTGATGATGTGTAATCACTGGGGGCAGATACAAATGCAATTTTCGGCGTATGTTGACGGGCTCTAGCCTCATCAATGTGCTCAATTAACCCCATTTTCACTGCACCATGGGCACGTAACATTTCAAAAAAAGCTAATGCATTTTCATCATTGTTAATGTCATCTTGCAGCTCATTCCCCTTGTAGCCAATATCAGTAGCGTTGACAAAAATGGTAGGAATACCCGCATTGATCATTGTCGCCTTTACCGATGAAATACCTTTAGCTTTAAACTCAGGGATAGATTGTGGCAGAATCAACTCATCAACCACATTACCCGTTGGAAACATAGCAGCATTCGCATCTGCTGGCGCCATGAACTCAACTAAGACTTCAGCGGCTGGAAATGTCACCCCATCAAGTTCAAAATCACCGGTTTCTTGCACTTCACCATTCACAATTGGCACATGGGCGACAATGGTTTTATTAATGTTGGCTTGCCAAATACGAACGACAGCAATGCCATTTTGCGGAATACGGCTCGTATCCACTAAACCATTTGAAATGGCAAATGAGCCCACTGCAGCCGTTAAATTACCGCAGTTACCACTCCAATCAACAAAGGGTTTATCAATCGCCACTTGGCCAAATAGGTAGTCAACATCATGATCAGCTTGACTACTTTTAGATAAAATAACCGTTTTACTGGTACTTGAGGTTGCCCCGCCCATACCATCAGTTTGCTTGCCATAAGGGTCTGGACTACCAATCACTCTTAGCAATAACGCATCTCGCGCCGCGCCCGCAATTTGAGCGGTTTCAGGTAAATCAGTTAACTTGAAAAACACCCCTTTACTGGTGCCGCCACGCATATAGGTTGCAGGGATTTTAATTTGTGGAATATGAGACATATTATTTCCTAGACTATCGACAAGAACCGACAAAATCGGTAAAAACCGATAAAAATAAATGCGAAAAGGCCGACGCTTAACTTACTAAAGCGCCGCCTTTTGTGATGAATTTAACACCAATAATTATTGGTTCGCTTCTAAAAAGTCTTGAGCAAAGCGCTGTAAAATGCCGCCCGCTTCATAAACCGACAACTCCTCAGCAGTATCTAAACGACACTTCACCGTCACTTCTGTCTGTGAACCATCACGGCGATGGATAACTAACGTCATCATTGCACCAGGTGTGCGCTCGCCAATAATATCGAAAGTTTCAGTGCCATCAATTTGATAAGTTTGACGCGTTTCACCATTAATAAATTCAACCGGTAACACGCCCATTCCCACAAGGTTTGTACGGTGAATACGCTCAAAGCCTTCAGCGACAATCACTTCAACGCCCGCTAAGCGAACCCCTTTGGCTGCCCAGTCACGACTTGAACCTTGACCGTAATCTTTACCAGCAATAATCACCAATGGCTGCTTACGATCCATATAGGTTTCAATTGCTTCCCACATGCGGCTTTCTTGCCCTTCTGGCTCAATGCGAGCATAGGAGCCTTGTTTGGTTTGGCCGTTGTGTTGCACCATTTCATTAAGCAATTTCGGGTTGGCAAACGTCGCACGTTGAGCGGTTAAATGATCGCCTCGATGGGTCGCATAAGAGTTAAAGTCTTCTTCTGGCAAGCCCATTTTATCAAGGTAAGCACCGGCGGCACTATCAAGCATAATCGCGTTTGATGGTGATAAATGATCGGTAGTGATGTTGTCACCTAATACCGCTAATGGACGCATGCCTTTCATGGTGCGCTCACCCGCTAATGCGCCTTCCCAATAAGGAGGGCGACGGATATAGGTGCTCTGAGGACGCCAATCATACTGTGGATCAATCTTTGCTGAAGAGCCATCTTGTAAAGAGCCATAGTCCACTTTTATATCAAACATAGGCTCATACACTTTGCGAAATTGCTCAGGTTTAACGCTTTGAGCAATAACAGCATCGATTTCAGCATCAGATGGCCACAAATCTTTTAAGCGAATGTCATTACCCTCGTTATCTTGACCAAGCACATCTTTTTCAATATCAAAACGAATGGTGCCAGCAATAGCATAGGCAACAACCAGTGGCGGTGATGCTAAAAACGCTTGTTTAGCGTAAGGGTGAATACGACCATCAAAATTTCGGTTACCCGATAACACTGCAGTGGTGTATAAGTCGCGTTCAATCACTTCTTTTTGAATAACTGGATCAAGTGCGCCACTCATACCATTACAAGTGGTACAGGCAAAACCGACAATACCAAAGCCTAGGGCTTCAAGTTCAGTTAATAAGTTGGCATCTTCAAGATAGAGCTGAACCGCTTTAGAGCCAGGCGCCAGTGACGTTTTAACCCAAGGTTTACGAGTCAGGCCTTTAGCATTAGCGTTACGGGCTAATAAACCAGCAGCAATGACATTGCGTGGATTTGAAGTATTAGTACAACTGGTAATAGCGGCAATAATACAAGCGCCATCAGGCATCAAACCCGTTTCGTTTTCAACTTTGCCACTAATCCCTTGCTTAGCCAAATCACTCGTAGATACACGGCGATGCGGGTTAGAAGGTCCTGCGATATTGCGGCCAACGCTTGATAAATCAAAACGTAAAACACGCTCGTATTCAGCATTTTCTAGTGAGTCTGCCCATAAACCATTGGCTTTAGCATAGGTTTCCACCAATTTAACTTGGCTATCTTCACGACCTGTTAATGTCAGATAGTCTAAGGTTTTGTCATCGATGTAGAACATCGCTGCAGTCGCACCAAACTCTGGGGTCATGTTTGAAATTGTTGCACGATCGCCCAATGTCAGATTAGCAGCACCTTCACCGTAAAACTCAAGATAAGTTGAAACCACTTTTTGTTCACGTAAAAATTCAGTGATAGCTAACACTATATCGGTGGCGGTTATACCAGCTTGGCGTTTGCCAACTAACTCAACGCCAACGATATCAGGCAGACGCATCCATGATGGACGGCCAAGCATTACGCTTTCAGCTTCTAATCCACCAACACCGATTGCAATGACACCAAGTGCATCTACATGTGGTGTATGACTGTCGGTACCCACTAAGGTATCAGGAAATGCCACGCCTTCACGTGCTTGTATCACTGGTGACATTTTCTCAAGATTGATTTGATGCATGATGCCGTTACCCGGCTGGATCACATCAATATTTTCAAAGGCCGTCTTAGTCCAATTAATAAAATGGAAACGATCATCGTTACGTCTATCTTCAATGGCGCGGTTTTTCTCAAAAGCATCTTTCTCAAAACCTGCGTGTTCCACTGCCAAAGAGTGATCGACAATAAGTTGGGTTGGTACTACAGGGTTAACTTTTGCAGGATCCCCGCCTTTTTTTGCAATCGCATCACGTAGACCGGCTAAATCGACTAACGCAGTTTGGCCTAAAATATCATGACAGACCACACGTGCAGGATACCAAGGAAAATCTAAATCGCGTTTGCGATGAATAATTTGTTTGAGTGAATTAGTAAGTGTTTCAGGTGAGCAGCGACGTACTAAATTCTCGGCATAAACACGAGAAGTATAAGGCAGTTTTTCAAAAGCCCCTGGCTCAATATCGTTGATTGCAGCTTGTGTATCAAAGTAATCAAGCGATGAACCTGCAAGCGGTTTTCTATAGTTAGCGTTCATAACTACATCCATTGTTATTTGTTTTATGTAGGCAAATCTTAAGTGACAAAGCTGATCTAAAGGTTAGCGAAAAGATTTGCTAAAAGACTGACGAAAAAGGCTAACGTAATGTCGTTAGCCTTTAAGGTTTATCTTTCGCTAATTGGCGTTACTGTACGAGGTTCAGCCCCTGTATAATCAGCACTTGGTCTGATAATACGGTTATTAGTACGCTGCTCCATCACATGCGCAGCCCAGCCTGTTAAGCGTGAACAAACAAAAATAGGCGTAAATAACTTAGTTGGAATACCCATGAAGTGATATGCCGATGCATGGAAGAAATCTGCATTACAGAATAACTTTTTGCTATCCCACATGAACTCTTCACATGCAACAGAAATATCATAAAGGCTGGTATTGCCAAATTCATCTGCAAGCTTTTCAGACCAGGCTTTAATGATCACATTACGCGGGTCTGAGGTGCGGTAAATCGCATGACCAAAGCCCATAATTTTTTCTTTACGCTCAAGCATGCCTGCCATTTGTGTTTTAGCATCGCTTGGTGAAGTAAATTTTTGAATCATATCCATAGCCGCTTCATTCGCGCCGCCATGAAGAGGTCCACGCAGGGTACCGATAGCACCCGTAATACAAGAGTACATGTCTGATAAAGTTGATGCACAAACACGAGCGGTAAAGGTAGAAGCATTAAATTCATGCTCAGCATATAGAATAAGTGACACGTCCATTACTTTACGATGCTGCTCAGAAGGCGTTTCACCGCGTAATAGCTTTAAGAAATGGCCACCAATTGTATCTTCATCGGTCACACAATCAATTTCTACGCCTTCATGGCTGAATTTATACCAGTAGCACATGATGGCTGGGAAAGCGGCAAGCAGACGATTGGCAGCTGTATTTTGCTCTGTAAAATCAACTTCTGGCTCAAGGTTACCTAGGAATGAACAACCCGTACGCATCACATCCATTGGATGTGCATCTGCAGGAATACGCTGCAATACTTCTTTAAGTGCTTGCGGTAAATCACGCTGTGCTTTTAGGCCTGCTTTGTATGTTGCTAACTGGTCTAGGTTAGGTAATTCACCGTTAAATAATAAATATGCGACTTCCTCGAAGGTGGCATTTTCAGATAAATCAGCCACATCATAACCACAATACGTTAAACCAGAACCTGATTTACCCACTGTACATAATGCTGTTTCACCTGCGCTTTGACCGCGAAGGCCTGCGCCACTTAATTTCTTGTCTACCATAATGATGTCCTATTCTTTTATGTTCTATTTCTTATGATCAATTTCTTATGATCTGAGCTTTGTAGGGGGCGGTTAAACCACACTATTTAACCTATCCATTTGCGAGTAACTTACCTTGTCCCAAAACAAGATTTGTGCACTTTTTATACAAACACACTCACAATTGGAGATATTTTATAAATAACTCACGTTTACTTGTTTTTGCCTTCAGCAAATAAGCTATCTAGCTTTTGCTCGTAATCGTGGTAACCCAAGTAATCGTACAAATCCATGCGGGTTTGCATCGTGTCGACAACGGCTTTTTGATCGCCATCTTTTAATATTGCGCTGTAAACATTTTCAGCGGCTTTATTCATCGCACGAAATGCACTTAATGGGTAAAGCACCATGTCAGCGCCCCACTCGCCTAGCTGCTCTTTGTTCCAAAGTTCTGTTTGACCAAACTCAGTGATATTGGCCAAAATCGGCACATCTAATGCTTCAGAAAATGCACGATAATGTTCTTCAGTTTTAACCGCTTCAGCAAAAATGCCGTCAGCACCCGCTGCAACATAAGCTTTAGCACGAGCGATTGCAGCTTCTAAGCCTTCTTGAGCAAATGAGTCTGTACGTGCCATGATGAAAAAGTCTGGGTCAATACGCGCATCAACTGCTGCTTTAATGCGATCAACCATTTCATCAGTTGACACGATTTCTTTATTCGGGCGATGACCGCAACGTTTTTGCGCCACTTGATCTTCCATGTGCACTGCTGCTGCGCCGGCTTTTTCCATATCGCGAATGGTTTTAGCGATATTGAAAGCACCGCCCCAACCAGTATCAATATCAACCATCAAAGGCAAATCACATGCTGATGTAATACGCTGTACATCAACAATGACATCATTGAGTGACGTCATTCCTAGATCTGGTAAACCGTATGATGCATTTGCTACGCCGCCACCCGAAAGATAAATGGCTTGATGACCAATTTGCTTTGCCATCATTGCAGAATAAGCATTGATAGTACCGACAATTTGTAATGGTTTATTGTCAGCTAGTGCTTGACGAAATTTTTTGCCTGCGCTCATGACTTCCCTCTCTTTTTTATGCTTTAAGCAGTATGAATTGCTAACTGGTTGATTATTCTTTTTACTATTTACTGTTCGTAATATATTTATTAATTGTTACTTCTAGTTGATAGCTACTTTCTAGTTGATAACTAATTTGGTTTCTAACTTGGTTTCGATATTTGCTTTCGAGTACATGATATGACGACGCATTAGCATTTCTGCCAGCTCTTCATCACGATTCGAAATCGCTTTAACGATATGTTTATGCTCATCAAATGCGGTTGTGACTCTTGGCCCCGCCATACCGAGTTGTACGCGATACATACGAATAAGGTGATACATACCTTCAAGAAGAACTGTAATGAGGTGCTTGTTTTTGCTGCCAATTATGATGCGGTAATGAAAATCGACATCACCCGCTTCTTGGTAATAGGACTCTCCTGTTTGAACTTCATCAAAATGACGGTTAAGTAATCCATTTAAATCTGCAATCTCAGACTCTGTCATATTCTTAGCAGCCAATCTTGCTGCCATGCCTTCTAAAGATTCTCGAACTTGATACAGTTCAATTAAGCCTTCAGGCGTTAACGCCACTACTCTAGCGCCAACATTAGCTTTACGTTCCACCAAATGGCATGACTCTAAGCGATTGATCGCCTCACGAATGATAGCTCTACTGACTTGGTACTTTGTCGACAGCTCAGTTTCACTAAGCTTTGAACCCGCATGAATCTCACCTTCAACAATATCTTTGCGTAATTCAAAGAAAGTCTTATCGGCTGCAGTTATTGGCTGTTCGTTAAAGAATGTCATTGGAATATGATTGAACTCTACTTCGAATAATTGTCGACAATATAGGCTTATTCATGAGTATGGTCAATATAAAACCTACACATTGTCGACAAAGGTCTAACGTGCACGTCAAGATTTCAATACATTTCGAATGAGCATAAGAGGATTCAAACAAGCAAGGTTAATAGTTGTTATTTATTAACAATAAAAGCACAATGGAGTAACACTGATATTTCTAACTAAATAATAATAGAATCAAGGCTTAATATGTCAGATAGCGCTGAGTCACCAAGGGTAAATCCTGCTGAAAAAAAAGGCTTTTTAAACAGCATTAATCATTTTCGTGGTATAGCGATTATTTTTATCGTTATGGCTCATTGTTATAGGCCTGCAGGTTGGGAAGTTGAAACCCTTGCAGATAAAGCTTGGTTCAACTTAATGATGAATGGCACAGTATTTTTTGTGTTTATTTCTGGTTTTTTATTCCATCACGTGTTTTATCACCGTTGGGACTATAAAAAATACATGAAGAACAAAACCAAATTTGTCTTTTTGCCATACATACTGTTATCGCTACCTTGGATATTCTGGCATTTGACGGTAGGTACTGATCCAGCGCTACATGTGATGTATGCCGACATTGAAAAGCCTGCTGTAGCAGCAAGCTGGTATGTCATCACAGGTAGGACCCTAACAGCTTACTGGTATATCCCAATGGGAATGATGTTATTTGCCCTTTCGCCTTGGGTCATGCATTTAATTAAACGCCAGCACCTTCTGATAGTTGCTGTACCACTGTTTATTATTGCGATGTTAATTCACCGACCTGAATCAAACCTCAATGCTATACAATCACTTTTTTATTTTTTACCTGTTTATTTATTGGGTGTTTGGGGTTCAGCTCATCGAGACAAACTTTTCCCATTCATCGATAAGTACTGGGCAGTCATGCTGCTGTTAGCCATTGGATTAGCTGTTGCACAAGCTCATTGGTTTGGTGCTGGCACCCTTAATAAAGCGGCGCTAGAGTTCACTGTTCCGGATTTAATGTTGCCACAAAAAATGTTGCTCACATTTGTGATATTGGCCATTTTGAATAAGTTTGAACATATCAGTATTAAACCCCTACAAAAATTAGCAGAAGTCAGCTTTGCCATATATTTCATCCACCCTTGGATAACAACGCCTTGGTGGATGATATATAACAGTCCAGATATTTTCGGTTTTGAAGGAAGTGGCAACCTGCTTACGACATTAGTCGTTACGATGGGAGTAATAATCGTTTCATACTTTATCGCTACCGCTATTAAGACAATATTGAGCAAGAAAAGTCGCTATATTATCGGTTGGTAAGTGTCATCAATCGCAGTTTCATGACTTGTATTTGCCTAATAAAAAGCACCTATTAACGAGCATTTCATAAAAAGTATCTCGTAAAGACAGCTAGCGCAAAAACTAAGCCTTGTTATGAATAATAAGGCTTTTTATTTTACTCTTTGAAGCTCACTGAATCCCGTATAACAATTTATGACCCCTGTGTAAGAATTAATGACTGCGATTGTTGATTTGATAAGCAGTTATCTAAAACCTTGCTTGCACTAAACCTTCTCAGTTCATTATCATGAGTACACAACAAACCAGTTTTACACGGTCAACTTCTCTCGGGGCTTTATGACAATTATCAATGTACTTCTAATCTGCGGCGGCGGCAGCGCTGAACATGACGTTTCAGTATTGTCAGCAAACTATTTTGAATCGTCATTAGCTAAGTCAGATAGAATAAACCTACTGAGACTAGAGCTTGATGGTAATGGCCATTACTTTGATCAAGATGGTCACCGCTGCGAGTTAACCAGTCGCCGTGAAGTGCGTTTTGATGACCAAAACAAACCCGCTTGGCCTGTTGATTATGCTATTCCTTGTATTCATGGTTTCCCAGGTGAAACCGGTGATATTCAATCGTATTTTAATCTTATTCAACTGCCTTATTTTGGCTGTGAATCTGAAGCATCAAGCAACTGCTTTAATAAAATCACCGCCAAAATGTGGTTCACAGCGCTCGGTATTCCTAACACGCCATATATCTTCCTAAATGATATGAACCAAGATGCCATTGAGCAGACTCAAACGGCACTCAATGAGTGGGGTTCGGTATTTGTAAAAGCGGCATCTCAAGGTTCATCTGTTGGCTGCTACAAAGTTGATAATGTGTCGCAAGTTGAGCAAGTTTTAAAAGACGCATTCAGTTTCGCACCCTCAGTGGTGGTTGAAAAAACCATTGTTGCTCGAGAATTAGAAGTTGCGGTGTATGAGTATCAAGGAAAAGTGATTGCCACACTGCCAGGGGAAATTATTTGCGCCAGCAATACGTTTTACACTTTTGAAGAAAAGTATAATGCCAGTAGCAAAGCCAGAACCGATGTTGTAGCCCAAAACTTATCTAAAGAAGTGGCAGAGCAAATCAGAGAGTACGCGATTAAAGCATTTAAAGGGATGAAGTTAAGACACTTATCAAGAATTGATTTCTTTTTGACTGATAAAAATGAGATTTTGTTAAACGAAATTAATACCTTCCCTGGCTCGACTCCTATTTCGATGTTCCCCAAAATGCTCCAAAATCACGGTGAGGATTTTACCGCTTACCTTGTAGATAGCATCGAAAGTCAGCTTTAGCGCGACATATTAATAGAAATGATATTGGAAAATGTTTGCTGATGGCCAGCATTTTCTAATTCATCTCGCCAAGGGTTATCCTGCACTTTTACCATATAAAAATGCTGCCTGTATGTGTCTGTCACAAACGCAATACCGTGCTGCATCAACTCATAATGAATATCATTGATAAACACCAACGAGAAGCCTTGTCTTCCAGTTAATTGATTAATATCTTCTCTTGTTAAACTGACACCAGACTCTAATTGATCAAATTGCAGCTTAAGCCAATTAGCAAAATCTTTAGAACTCACCATAGACATAATACCCCTCCAAACAAAGCTCATATTGTTATCAGCGGATATCTCATCCGTTGAGAGCTGGCTGAATATGATAAGTATAGTTTGTTAAGGAAATTTTATACGAGACAATACTTTTTATAGACTAAACAGGAGTAGATCTAGCACTTTAGTACTGATTGCATTCCAATAAACCTGAGCGATTAGCGAATAATTTTATCATTTCGTATGATATCAGTTCAGATGTCTGTCCATCCCTCACAACGAAGCTCCGTAGGCTAAATTGATTTTCGCCATAAAGCCATCTTGATACATTTCATTTAGTGCATTGACCAACGCCTGATGTTTAGATACATCTAAAGCCTCATTACACGCCATCGCCCGTAAAGATGTGTGGAATATAAGTTCAGGTTGACCTAATTGCGTTTTTGATTGCGTCATTAATGCCTTAGCACTAATCAACTCCGCTGCCCAAAGGTCGATTCGGCCTCTATCAAGTTTCTTAATATTTAATCCATCTTCGTTTGTAAGCTGAACCTGATAACGAAACGAATCTAAATATTCACTAATGCCACTGCCTAAATAAGTGCCGATAGACAAATGCTTAGCATCTTGAAGCGTTACCAAAGGGATTGATTTACTTTTCGCACTGAATAAACCATATCTTGAAACTAAAATAGGCCCAACCCAGCGATATTCACTCTCTATCTGTTGGGTGCGAACTATAGGTAACACACAAACATTTGGGTCTCTTGCGGTCATCGTTAAGCCACGTTTAAGTGGGTTAAATATCACTTTGTATTCCATATTTGCACGAGTGAATAACTCATCAATGATGTCAATAATCATGCCTTGATGATGAGCATCAGTTTGCTCTGCAAAAGGTACGTGCTGATAGGTATATACCGTGATTTCAGAAGCAGATACAGAAGTGACAGCATTGATTGATAAATACCAAACACACAACAATAAATAAGCTAGCTTTTTACCAAGCATTTATTGCCTCCTCAAAAGGTAAGGTTTTTCCTTTTACTTCTTCTGGCATTAACTGCTTTGGCGAGCCAGGTTTATTTAACCAAATTGATGGTTTTACCTGCTTATTCACTTTTGGCCCGCAAATTAAATCTTGATCTTGCAAACGAATTAAATGCTGATCTATTTGCGCAGCTAAAGCATTCATTCCATCAGTAACAGATAACTCACCTTCAATAATACGACTGATAGCTTGCCACCAATAACCAGCCATACCGGGATAGTCTGGTACATTGGTGCCTGTTGGTGTCCAAACATCCCTTGCATGGCTTCGATAAAACTCTACTAGCCCACCAAGATAAGGAGCTTGTTCAGTCATAATATCTGATGCGATGTCCGATTGACGTATTGGCGTTGCGCCGACTAACGTTTTCTTTAGTGAAACCGTTTTAGACACAACAAACTGTGCATATAGCCAAGCTGCAATTTGATTTTCTTCTGGAGTGTGATTTAAAAAAGTCCAAGCACCAGTATCTTGATAACCTGATTTCATGCCTTTTTGCCAATACTTGCCTACAGGTGAAGGTGCAACACGCCACTTAGGGGTGCCATCATTATTCATCACCGATAAACCCTTTTTTGTGTAATCAGGCACAAAGGCGGTATACCAAAATATTTGTTGGGCAATATTGCCTTTGGCAGCCCAATCCCCAGACTCTGAGAACGTTAACTGTTTCGCTTCAGGAGGCGCGTATTTTATTAGCCACTCTTTATACTTCTCTATAGCATAAATCGCTGCTGGACTATTTAGTGCTCCACCTCGTTCAACACTAGCGCCCACTGGACGGCAATCTTCAACACGGATGCCCCACTCATCTACAGGAAGTCCATTAGGTAAGCCTTTGTCACCTACTCCAGCCATAGACAACCATGCATCCGAAATACGCCAACCTAAAGAAGGATCAGATTTAGCGAAATCCATATGACCATATACTTTGGCACCTGCGATTTCGCCAATATCATTGGTAAAAAAGTTGGCAATATCTTCATAGGCTTGCCAGTTCTGAGGAATTCCTAAGGGGTAACCATATTTTGATTCAAATCGCTTTTGATAATCTGAATTAGCAAACCAATCACTCCTATACCAATATAAGTTTGCAAACTGCTGATCAGGTAGTTGATAAATTTTCCCGTCAGGTCCTGTAGTAAAAGCAAGCCCAATGAAGTCGCTTAAATCGAGCGTTGGTAAGGTGAAATCTTTTGCGTGATGATTGATTAGATCAGTAATCGACATTACATGCTGCTGCCTAAAGTGACTGCCAATTAGATCACTATCACTGATATAAGCATCATAAAGTCGCTGACCTGTCATCAATTGAGCTGAAAACTTTTTAATCACATCATCTTCATTCGTCAACTCATGAATAACGTGAATACCTGTAATGTCGAAGAAAGCTTTAGCTAGCACATTGGCTTCGTATTGATGAGTATTTATTCGCTCCGACACCACCCGAATTTCCATTCCCTTAAAAGCTTGTGCTTTATGCTGAAACCACAGCATCTCTTTTTTCTGTTCAGCTAAAGATAAAGTAGATGGTTGAAATTCAGATTTTAGCCATTGAAGCTGCTGAGGGTTAAGCTGCTGTTCATAGGTATCTTGTTGAGTATGGTCAAGCTGCGAGTTTACGAGAAGTTTGCCTTGAGGATCAGCTTTATCAAATATTTGAGGTTCGGCAGCGCTAACAGTAGTAGCGACAACAGCCGTACTAAGCGTGACTGAGACTACAACTCTCAGTAAGACTTTAGTGATGATTACAATACTAGTGTTCAATAATGGTATCAATTTCTGCATGCATCCTGCTTCAGTGTTCGAATCAAGATAAGTTAGCCAAATTAAGTCTTTATTACTACTGAATTATTTATCTATTTAATATAGCCCTATATGTATGAAAAAGGCCAGCTAATGCTGGCCTTTTATTG
>NZ_MCUF01000037.1:104530-158224 GCF_002873615.1 Shewanella sp. 10N.286.51.B7 | reverse complement strand
AAATTAATATTTCATATAAATGCTTAAGTAAAACGGAGCGAACTTACAGATTTAGTAATAGTAATAATCAACAATGCACAATAAAAGAACCTTAACCCCAATAACACCTATAAGCCCTTATTATGACTCCTGCAACTTGGCAATTTCCGATTGAACTAACAAATACGCCCGCCAGTAATTAAACATGCCACCTAACAGAAACAAGCAGCTACCAATCATGTACTGCCAAGCAAGAAAATTAAGAATAAGTAAGTGATCATTAGGCGACTCGAACGCCCATAAATACGGCACTGATGCCATGCCATAAAGCACTGACCCGACGATGAAACATATGGAGGTTAAATTCATCAATTGCAGTAATTTCACAGAGTCAGCTTTGATAATCAAAAAGATGTTCGCCGCTGCTCCAACAATAAACAGTGTACTGCCAATAATGAATAACCAAGTACTGACAAGCGCCCAGTCAACTTGAGGAAAGCTGGTTATGCGGCCAAATACAAAACATAGTGTACCGAGCAAATAAGTCGCCCCCGCAAAGTACTCTAAAACCTCATCTGTTTTATGAGTACTATGGTCTTTCCAGTAACGTCGGATTTCGGCCATATCATGCACATTCACCACTAAATACGTTAACGAGGCAGCAAGGAATATCCAACCACCGATATAGGCATATTCAGCTCTACTCGGGAAAAAGAAAAAACTACCTATAACAAACAACACACCACCCAACTTATAAGCAATTGCATTGATGGTTTCCCAGCGAAATTGTGCCCTCAGCGCTTTTTTATCTGCGGTAAGGTTTAAAATGCGGCGTCTATTTGAAAAGGCGTGTGGCATAAATAGCGTTTTCCTGTCGGTGTATTTGATAAATATGGTCGGTAAGTGATGGCTGCAATTAAACCTGACTGTCACAAAGCATGTTAACTAACAAACCTCAATCAAACGAATCACTTATGTAGGAGCGCACCCTACAAATAATCATTCCAGAAACCGTTAAAATATTCACAAGTAAAACTAACCGTTCGCCTAGTTTTGCTGTTTCTAAATAAGCTAACGTAAGCTTGCTACGCTCAGAAGCAACCTCCAACTAATGCACAAATCATCCTTATAAACTTAATCATCGCCATGTAACTAACATGAGCAGTTGTTAAAAATCGAGCTAAAATAAACTAGCCAAATTAATGAAACAACAAGGAATGACGATGGATTTCGATACAATTAATGGCGCGCTAGACAATATCATTGCGATATTCGATACACCCGTTTTTACCGTCCAACAAAAAGCCATCAGTGTTGGCGATATTCTGTTTATTCCCTTTTTACTCCTGATAAGTTATTTCGTTCTTAAAGCGATCATTAAATTATTAACCAGTCGTATGACTAAAAAAGGAATGAAACCTGATGTAGTGCACTTGGTTAGCCGCATTACCTATATTCTCGGTATTGTCATCATGTTAGCCATAACATTGGAACTGATTAATATCCCCATCACGGCTTTTGCATTTCTCTCTGGCGCTGTCGCAATTGGTGTCGGTTTTGGCGCTCAGAACATCATTAACAACTTTATTAGTGGCTGGATTTTAATGTGGGAACGTCCAATTAAAATTGGAGATTTTTTAGAGGTTGATGGCGTTAAAGGGAATGTAGAAGCCATTAATACTCGATCAACTCGAATTCGCCGTACTGATGGCGTGCATTTATTAATACCTAACAGTAAATTACTTGAAAATACTGTTATCAACTGGACCTTAATGGATACTAAAACACGCACCACTATCAGTGTTGGCGTGGCATATGGCTCGCCTTGTCGTAAAGTGGCTCAATTAATCGAACAAGCTGTTTCAGAGCAAGAGTCTATATTAACAACCCCTGCTCCTACCGTAATCTTCAATGACTTTGGTGACAACGCCTTAGCTTTTGTCGTCTATTTTTGGATGGAAGCAAAAATGGAAGGCCAACTGCGACAAACCAGTAGTGAGATACGCTTTCGAATTGACGAATTATTTGAACAGAACAAGATTGTAATTGCTTTCCCACAGAGAGATATTCATCTAGATGGAGCACTAACCATCTCCCACACCAAAGAAGATTAATTCAACAATTTCGATGTTGATGAGATGATAATTTATTCGTGCATAAAACAGAATTTTTAGCCTGGATAACAGCAGTTTCTGCCATTTTCTTTAGCAAGATATAAATGTTGATCGGCCATGGCATATAACTGATCAACTTGCATGCTAGTACCTGTCCACTCTGAAAGACCAATACTGATGGTGATGTGTATAGCCGTATTGTTATATTCAAAAGTGGATGTTTCGACCATAGCGCGAACTCTTTCAGCTAAAACTTTGGCATCATTCATTGAAGTATTATTCAGTAAAATGGCGAACTCCTCGCCACCGATGCGGGCAAAAATATCACTTTCCCTCATGAGTTGATTTACATTTTTTGCCAAATTAACTAAGACATAATCTCCAGTTTGGTGCCCATGCGTATCATTAACTTTCTTAAAATAATCAATATCAAACATCAGCATCGACACTTTTCTTCTATCTCTAAGCGCCATCATAAGAACCTTTTTCGAGGTTTCAAAAAAATAACGTCTGTTATAAGCATTGGTTAAATTATCAACAATAGAGAGTTTCCTGAATTCCTCAGCACTTTTCTCTATTTCTTCATGAGCTTCAATACTTGATAAACGACTATGATACATCGACTTAGACAGTAAGATTGTTGCAGGAATATAAATTACCGCGAATACCACCATGGCAATATGCTGATGCTCGCCATAATAAAACATGATAAAAACTTGAGGAATTATCATCGCAAAAAAGAATACTAAATAAGCCTTATAAAGCGATGTCATAGATAATGTCGCAGCAGTAATGATGCCTATCGCTACCACAAAACTAACCAGCTCAAATGGTTGAGGTGCGAAAATAATAATCAGTACAGACGAAACCATCCAAGTGAAAGCTTGAAATAGATTAAGGCCTATAAATACCATCTCTTGTTGGCTCAAGCCCTTAGCATTGTCGTCACTCAAATGCTGTTTAAACATTTTTATATTGAGGTATCGAGCTACCGCGAGAAGTAACTGCAATGAAAACCAAGCCAATAAAATAGTGATTGGAATAAATGAGATGAATATAGAAATATAAGCAATAGAGACGATAAGCATGGCAATCATTGCCCTTGGCGTTTGTTCTACAACAATTTCAATTAGTTTGGGGTGAACTGCAGACATCCTATCTCCATATATAACCATACACACAAATAGTAGACTATCTCACTAATTAAGTTAATAAATTAACGCTCACCTTTTCAATAACCTAAAGCATTTCCTCCTCAATGCTTTAAATGTCGAAATACCGCAAGATTAGTAATTAAACAAGATTCCGATTTAGCAATGAACAGATTCATCATCAGCTGGATGACGCTATAAACCTATCACGAGGTTTAGGTCGACTTTATTAAAACCTATCTTTGGTATCACATCGTAATGAGATAATGACTCTTGTTTATTCTGCAATATATTTTTCAATGTAATTAACTGACTGAGTAACACCCCAAATACCCTACATAAAACTACCCTGTGACTTATCTATAGATAATATTCAATTCAAGTTATTGATTTTAAATCTGTAAATTATTATTTACCTACGACTAATGTCTGAGTCCAAAACTGCTTTTATTGTTCGCTATGGCCACATGCTTCAGATAAGGTGCCTCTAATCTATATCCCGAGTCTATATCCAAAGCACTTTTAGCAAGTGAAATTTAGCAAGTGAAATTTAGCAAGTGAAATTTAATAAGTGAGTTTTAGTGAATGAACTTTCTTGAATGAACAATAGGAATAATATGAGCAGTAATTCTGAATCAGTACATGAGCAAGAAAGTGACCAATCAACAAAAGCAAACAAGTTAAATTACCAACAGCAACATCAGCCAAGTTCATCGTTTAATAGTCGAGAAGAATATCTAGAACACGAGCTCAGCATCATGGACCCAAAACGCTGGCGTCCTAACTTACCTTTCAAAGATTTTCGCTTTGAACCAGAAGATTCAATTGCAGCTATGGCTGCAACCATTGGTAAAGTTGTCATGGTGGGCGCGATTGCGACAACCTTTGCAACATCACTAGGGCTTGAAGAAAGTTTCATCTTAGAAAATGTCCGTTATGAACTGATTATTGCTGCATTCTTCATTGTTATCTTTTCAGGTTTTTTATTACCTACAGCAAACTTAGCTGGCACCCATGGGCCGTTGATCCCAATCATACCGATTGTGGTTGCAGCAGGTGGCCACCCAATGGCCTTTGGATTACTGATTGGCGCACTAGGGTTAATACTCGCTATTAGTAAAGGCGGCAGTATGCTGGCAAACCTCACCAGTAAAGGCGTGTGCGGAGGGCTACTCTTGTATCTAGGCTTTGTCGGCACCGCATCACAAGTAAAAAAATTGTATGCGTGGGCTGATGGTATCGGCATGGAGCACATTGCTTTTATCGTGATTTTTTGCACCATTATTCTGTACGCATTACTGGAACATTGGCGAAAACGTTGGCTTGCAGTGCCATTAAGTTGCTTACTGGGCGGCACATTAGCCTTTGCCATGGGCGCGCCATTTGAGTTTCATACCGCCCCTGGTTTACCTAATATGAACCCAATGTATTGGTGGGGAGATAACTCAGGTTGGATGCTCGGTTTACCGACTATCGAAAGCTTCATGGTCGTGCTGCCTTTTGCCATTTTAGCCGTTGCTATGTGGTCCCCTGATTTTTTAGGCCATCAAGTATTTCAAAAGATAAATTATCCTCCGCGTACTGAAAAAGTACATATGAACATTGACGATACCATGACCAGTGCCTCAATTCGTCAAACAGTGGGGTCACTACTTGGTGGGGCTAATTTCACTTCATCTTGGGGGACTTATATTGTCCCAGCTGCGATTGCTAAGCGCCCTATTCCAGCGGGTGCATTACTTACCGCATTGTTTTGCGTTATTGCTGCGCTATGGGGTTATCCAATGGATCTTGCTATTTGGGAACCTGTGCTGTGTGTTGCACTGGTCGTTGGGGTATTTATTCCATTACTTGAAGCAGGTATGGAAATGACTCGCGAAGGTAAAACCACCCAATCTGCCGCTATTGTGGTGTTTTCATCAGTATTAGTGAACCCTGCATTTGGCTGGTCACTCACCATGCTATTGGATAATTTAGGCTTGATTGGCTGTAAAGACAGAAGCGCAAAACTGACTAGAATGAATCGCTGGATAGCACCCAGTATCATGTTTGTCATTCTCACAGGCGTTATGGCGCTAGTGGGTTTACTACCCGGTATTCCGGCCATCATTTCGGACTTGAAATAACGCTGCTGAGTTGTGTATGAAAAGTCATGCCCTAGGGAAATTAACGCCATAGGGCATGCTTGCAGTGAGCTTATTTGTTTAACACAAATTGATTTATTTGATTCTGGGCCAAGGCTTGATCCATCGTGCCTTTAAGCAGTTTATACATCAAAATAGACGCATCAATTTCTGTTTTACGATTGGTTAAGCTTTCAATATTCAAGCCTAATGGGATATTAAGTGGAATAACGGCGTCCAAAATCTTCTGCAAATTACTGTAATTAACTTTAATTGATTCATACAGTGGATCATCTGCAGACAAAATACGGTTGCTGGTTTCTTCAGGTACTGATACCCCTAACCAATTAATAAATTCTAATGTTTTAGCACTACCACAAGGTGAAAAAGTCAGGATCACTCGATTGGGCTTGATATTATTCAGCTCACACTCTTCAGCGTAACTGGTAAGCATATCGATAGTGGCTTGGGCGTTATACACCGCTTGCGTGATGTAGTATTCACAGCCTTTATTGGACTTACCTAATAGACGGATATGTTCATTCTTTTTACTTAAATGGCGCTCAGCAATGGCAACACCACCAAGGTAAAACTCCTGAGAGTGTTCCGATAACACACGGTATGCATCATTTAATGGAAGAGAACTTGCGACTTGCGCGGACGGCGAGCCGACTAATACGATGTCTCTGACATTATTTTGATACCAAGCCCGAGATAACCACTCGTTAAAACCTTGTTCATCAAGGCCTGCAACACTCTTATAAGCAATTACAGGCTTACCAGACTTTTGATTGATCAATTGAGCATAAGTGCCAGAATCATGGGTAGCTTTAAACGGAAAAGGTCTTGGCGCATCAATACGGCTAGTTTCATCTTGAATATCGTAAATGATCAAACCATCAAAGCTAATCTCATCAAGGCGCGCTAATAACTTATCAGCAATAGTACTGACCATTTCAAAATCGGTATCGATTTTAGGTGGGGTTGTGCCAATAAAGTAGATCCCACGGTGATGATCGGATGAACGCTGTTTTAGGGATTTTCTCATGTTTAGCCGTCTAGATGGATGTTATCTACATTGTGTCTGAAATTCTCACGTTTGTTAAGGCCAGATAGAATGATTTTTTGTAATGTTTAAAATGAATAAAGCTCATAATTATTGCTTTGCAGTCATTCTGAAATCACCTGCGGGAATTTCCCCTTTTGTAAGTACGTTATAATTGCTGATTACTGATGGCTCATAGGCTCGCCTATCTCACACTATCTGAACCTGAGTCGACCTTTAAAAAGATGTTTGGTGGTTTATTATTTACAATCTCAGCCCGAAGATAAATAATAGCGCAACATTGATTTCTTTAGAGCCAAACCATGCCTACCCACAAAAACGTTGCGATTTTTACCAAAGCGGAGCAAATATGTCGCGACAATGGCGTTAAGTTAACAGAGAAAAGAAAAAATGTTTTAGGCGTATTACTGAACTCCAGTAAGCCCCTTTCAGCCTATGAAATTGTTGATATCTACCGCACCACACATCAAGAAGCATTAGCCCCTATGTCTGTGTACCGCATGCTCGATATACTGAGTCAATTGCCGCTTGTGCATAAATTATCTTCTGAAAATAAATATTTGGCTTGTTCACACATCACTTGCGAACATGCCCACGAAGTTCCTCAATTTTTGATCTGTAAAACCTGCGGTAAAGTGGCAGAGAAAGGCATTCAAACCAGTGTCATTGAGGCATTAAAAGACAGTATTAAACAAGCTGACTTTCAGCTCATCAATTCTCAGATTGAAATACAATGCTTATGTAAGGATTGTGCAGCTTCAAATTAACTTTTGTTTCGCTTGGCCTGGTGATGATTTTGGGTTCATACAATGCAAAGCTGGGTACAATCAGTGCAACTCTCCATTCAAACTAGGGCGTGTCATTGGTTAAGTTACCAATTCACATACTCTACCGTCCTTAATCTAGAGCCCTTAATCTAGAACTCTTAATTTAGCCCCATTAATCTAGAACCCTCAATTTAACGCCCTTAATCTAGAACTCTCAATCTAGAGCCCTCAATTTAAACCCCTTAATCTAGAACCCCTAATCTAGAACCCTTAATTTAGAACCCTCAATTTAACGCCCTTAATCTAGAACTCTCAATTTAGAGCCCTTAATCTAGAGCCCTCAATTTAAAGCCCTTAATCTAGACCCTCAATCTAGAGCCCGTAATCTAGAGCCCGTAATTTAGAGCCCTCAATTTAGAGCTTTCAACTAAAGCCTGACAAAACTTGCCGCAGAAAACGCCATTAAAACCTAAACACAAGGCAATAACACACCTTAAAATCGTGAAACAGTACCTTAATTAACTGGCGTTTTAAACTAAAACCAGTTTAAAAGTAGCCTACAGCCTAGGCTCAGCAAGGACTTAGGTAAGTAACTGAAAAATTCCTTCATATAACGAAAAATATGCGACTTTACACTCACTTAGTATTTAAACTTAAATCATTTGTGTTATAAATAGATTGGCAGTGTAAATTAATTGTTTCCGCCAAGGTTTCATTTGTTAAACCTTTGTTATAGTTGCAGTGTTTTAGCAATTACTTTATTAGTTGAAAGCAGTCAGTATATCGATACCTATCCAGGTACAGATTGTAATAATACCTAACTGAATAAAATCGACGATAAAACACTGCCTTAAGCCAAGTCATTGATAGGTTAGCAAGCGACTAACAGCCTGCACCTGAAAACTTGCTGTTGCTAACATTGATAAATTTTAGTTTTGCTAATGTTTATCTGTGATTAAGCCATTATAAAAAGGGGGCTACATGAAGATCATCCAACTCTTAGCGCTATTATTGCTATCTTTCTCGTTACCAGCATCTGCAAATACCGATAAAAATGAAGCACAATTAGTACTTTCATCTTGCATGTCGCTAAAAAATGCGTCGTCTGACAGCTCAACTAAAGCCTGTACTTATTACATTCAGGGATTTCTCGCAGGCGCTTTAAATACGAGTTACCAATATAAGATTAGAGAAAGTGCTGGCGGTTTTTCAGATCGAGCCTACCAAACCCGAGTCGGTAACGAGACGTCAAAAAAGCAAATCACCGAAGTGTGTATCCCAACAAAAGCAACCCGTGATCAGCTGATTGAACGCATAGTCGGCCGAACGGTTGAACAACTCCCAGCCTCTGCCGACTCTTTACAGTTGTTGCACAGCAAAATTTATCAGGCGTTATCAGCAGAATTACCATGTGAATAAAATATTGAACAGGCTATATGAAGCCAATGATCAACTTAGCACTGCATCGACTTGAATAGTTCGTTGTCATAAAACTCAATCATTTTTGAGTCGCTAAGTTTACACAGTCCTTAATTAACACGAAGTATTCGAGAATATGACACAAGAAAAGAAAAGCAGCTTTTTTCCGAGCCATAGGCTTATTCTGTTATTAACCTTAGCCCTATTTTGGTGGATAAACTCCAACTACAGTAACCCGTTATTACTGTCATTAGGGGCAGCTTCGATCATGCTGGTGCTCTATATCGCCCAGAAAATGGATGTTATCGACCACGAATCTCATCCGATTAGTCTGTCGGTCAATATGGCAACCTACCTGTTATGGCTATCAAAAGAGGTCGTGTTATCCAACATCAGTGTGGTTAAACATATTTGGTTGGGTAACAGCAGCATCTCGCCAACTCTGGCCACCATAGATACACGCCAGTGCACTGACATTAATAAAGTTATCTACGCCAACTCAATCACCTTAACGCCAGGGACTGTCGCCATAGACTTAATTGATGATCAACTCACTGTTCATGCTTTACATAAGGATGATATCGATACATTAAAAACCGGCGATATGGATCGCCGGGTAAGGGAGCTCGAAAACTAATGTTAGCTGCCGCTACTATCGCAATTCTTGTCGTCATGCTGTTAGCGATCATTCGCTGCATTGTCGGCCCAACTCTTTACGATCGCATCCTCGCTTTCAATATGTTTGGCACCAAATCAATCCTATTGATATCTGTATTGGGCTTTTTAATGGGCCGTCCAGAGTTTCTCGACATCGCCCTTGTATACGCCTTGATTAACTTTATCAGTGTGATTGGGGTATTACGCTACTCTGACTCAGCAGAATTTAAAGTAGCTCCTTATAAGCCTCATTCAACCAAGGAGGGTGAAGAATGAACCTCGTAATCGAAATTATCAGCGGTTTAAGCCTGCTAATTGGTTGCTTCCTTTGCTTATCAGGTGGCGTGGGGATGTTGCGATTTCCTGATTTTTACACTCGCATGCATGCTGTGAGTGTCACCGATACTTTAGGCGCGTGTTTAGTGCTATTTGGGTTAATGCTACAAAGCCCCAATGGTTTAGTGCTGATTAAATTAATACTCATCTTATTGTGCACGCTATTTATCAACCCGTCTGCCAGCCATGCTTTAGCAAAAGCCGCATTACGTAATGGCTTATTACCGCTAGAAGGTAAGCCTGATAATCAGGGAGGGAACAAGCCATCGAAGCTTTAGTTGATATTGTACTACTGATATTTTTAGTCGTTATTGCCGTTGCAATCATATTCACAAGAAACCTATTAGCCGTGGTCATGTTAACTGGGATTTATGGCTTATTGTCTGCCTGTTTCTTTGTGGTGCTTGATGCAGTAGACGTCGCCTTTACCGAAGCATCTGTTGGTGCAGGTATCTCTGGCTTACTCATGTTAGCGGCCATCACCATAACAGGCCGAAAAGAGGCGCCAAAACGGCATAAACCCTTTCTGGCGCTATTTGTGGTGTTAGTCACTGGTAGCATGCTGATTTACGGCACTTTAGATATGCCTTATTTCGGTGATCCTGAGGCGCCTGTTCATCAACATGTTGCCCCTCGTTATATCCATGATTCTATGGAGGAAGTCGGTGTACCTAATATTGTGACTTCCGTTTTAGGTAGTTACCGTGCATTTGATACCTTAGGTGAAGTGGCCGTTATCTTTACTGCAGGCATTGGTGTGCTTTCTCTGTTATCGCTGCCTCGTCGCCGGAAAAAAATCAAATCTGAAGAAGCCACAGAAGAACAAATGCATGAACGTCATATGGTGGTGCGTATTGTCAGTAAAACGCTCATCCCGTTCATCTTATTGTTTGCATTGTATGTGCAATTTCACGGTGACTTTGGCCCAGGTGGCGGATTCCAAGCGGGCGTTATTTTTGCTGCTGCAATTATTCTGTACACCATGCTATTTGGTTTAGATACCGCTAAAAAAGTATTCAACCCAGCCTTGATTCAACTGTTAGCCGCAGTTGGGTTGCTGCTTTACGCCTGTGTCGGGGTTGTGTCCATGCTCAATGGCGCTAACTTCTTAGACTACAACGTACTGGCTGATGATCCTGTTTCAGGTCAACACATTGGCATATTACTGATTGAATTAGGCGTAGGCATCACCGTTGCCTCAGTCATGTTGAGTATCTTCTTCAACTTTGATGGTCGCAGACAAGCTCAAGCTGAAATTCAAGCAGAGAAACAACAATCAGAACAAGAACAAAAACTAAAAGGGGAGCAGGATGTTTCTCGGACTCTATAACTATTGGATCGTCGTATTGTTGATGATGATTGGCTTTTATATCGTTATCGCCCACGGAAACTTGGTTAAAAAGCTAGTTGGACTCACCATTTTCCAAACCTCAGTGTTTATCTTTTATATCACCGTCGGCATGGTCGAGCGCGGCAGTGCGCCGATTATTGCTGAAGGGATCAGTGATTACTCTAACCCTCTGCCCCACGTGTTAATTCTTACCGCCATTGTGGTAGGTATTGCAACCACAGCACTTGGTTTAGCACTGGTCATCAGAATCAAAGAAGCCTATGGCTGTGTCGAAGAAGATGAGATCCAAAAACAAGATCAGCTCAGCGAGGATGAATCATAGTGTTAGCTCACCTGCCTATTTTACAAGTTGTGGTGCCGCTAATTGCAGCCCCGCTATGCTGGTTCTTAAACCGCTCTAAACTAGTGTGGATATTTGCCTTAATAGTCTGTGCTGCAACCTGCGTCAACAGCATATTACTGCTCATTGAAGTGATGAAGTCAGGTACGATTATCTATGAACTCGGGGGCTGGGAAGCACCTTGGGGAATTGAATATCGCATCGATAAGCTTAACGCTTTCTTACTGCTGATTATTTCCACCATTGGAACCGTGGTGTTGTTTGCCGCTAACACCAGCATACAAAAAGAACTCGACGAAGATCGCCACACCTTATTTTACAGTCTATACCTACTGTCATTAACTGGCATGTTCGGCATCGTCGCAACCGGTGATGCGTTTAATGTGTTTGTATTTTTAGAGATTTCTTCTCTATCTGCTTATGCCTTAATAGGTTTAGGTAGAGACAGACGCGCGTTATGGGCAGCCTACCAATACCTGATCATGGGCACCATCGGTGCGACCTTTATTTTGATTGGTATCGGCATGCTCTATCAAATGACGGGCACGTTAAACATGAGCGATCTGGCCACCCGATTAGTGGATGTTGGTCATACCCGAACAGTATTTGTTGCCTTCGCATTTTTGATCGTCGGCATTTGTTTGAAGCTAGCCCTATTCCCTTTACATCTTTGGCTACCAAATGCATACGCTTATGCGCCTTCAATAGTAACGGCATTTTTAGCCGCTACAGCAACTAAAGTCGCTGTATACCTGCTGATCCGCTTCACCTTTACCGTATTTGGGATTTCTTTCTCGTTCACCTCGTTGCCACTACAAAGCATTTTAATGGTGCTTGGACTTGTGGGGGTATTTGCCGCTTCTATCACTGCGATTTATCAGCAAAATGTGAAACATATCCTAGCTTACTCGAGCATCGCTCAAGTGGGGTATATGATCATCGGTTACTCGATAAATACCAGTACCGGGGTAATGGCAACCTTACTGCATTTGTTTAACCATGCATTAATGAAAGGTGCACTGTTTTTAGCATTAGGCGCAGTAATGTACCGAATTGGCAGCGTCCAGCTCAAACAGTTCCAAGGGCTAGGCCGAGAAATGCCATTGACCATGTCTGCCATTGTTATCGGTGGTCTCAGTTTGATTGGTGTGCCGTTAACCGTCGGCTTTGTCAGTAAATGGTATCTGCTTGTGGCTAGTGTTGAAGCAGGTATGTGGCCTGTTGCGGTACTTATCCTATTAGGGTCATTGCTGGCCATTGTGTATATCTGGCGCATTGTAGAAATGGCTTATTTCAAACCGCCATTACCTGGTCGTGAAGCCGTTAAAGAGGCACCTTGGACTTTCCTTGTTCCAATCTGGATCCTCGTCTTCGCTAATATCTATTTCGGTATCGATACTCGCCTGAGTGTGCAAGTGGCACAGGCGGCTTCTCAAAGCTTGTTTGGAATAAACCCATGAATCCATCTTTAGCGCTGATGTTACAGCTAACTATCCTATTACCGCTGCTGGCAACCTTTGCAATAGCTGCAACAGGAAAGAAACCTAACCTACGTGAGGCTGTCACTATCAGTACCAGTCTTGTGGTACTTTATTGCGTGATAAACCTCTATCAAGCGCTCAACGCTGGCACCAGCATTGAGGTCTCATGGTGGGAGCTTATGCCAGGTTTAGAGGTAAGCTTTGTAGTAGAACCTCTAGGCATGTTATTCGCGTTAATTGCCAGTTTTCTTTGGTTAATTACGACCATTTATGCCATTGGTTATATGCGTGGTCATGAAGAAGAAAACCAAACCCGCTTTTACATCTGTTTTGCTTTAGCGATTAGTGCCGTCATGGGCCTCGCCTTTTCTGCTAACCTATTTACCCTATTCGTGTTTTACGAAGTACTCACACTGTCTACCTACCCGCTAGTGACTCATGCGGGTACAGATAAAGCTAAAAAAGGGGGGCGGGTTTACCTTGGTATCTTGCTTAGTACCTCTGTGGCCTTTTTCCTATTAGCCATCATCTTAACTTGGTTTGTTAGTGGCACCCTCGAATTTACCGCTGGCGGTGTATTTGATGCCAATGTGAATACCACTGTAGCGGGCGCTATATTAGTCCTGTTTATATTTGGTATTGGTAAGGCGGCTATGATGCCATTTCACCGCTGGTTACCTGCAGCAATGGTCGCACCAACGCCTGTCAGTGCACTTTTACATGCCGTGGCAGTGGTAAAGGCTGGGGTATTTACAGTATTAAAAGTGTGTATCTTCATTTTTGGTCTCGATTTACTGCCACAGTTGCCAACTACAGAATTTTTGCTTTATTTAGCGACTTTCTCTGTGGTGATGGCCTCGATTGTGGCCATGCGACAAGATAATTTAAAAGCAAGATTGGCCTACTCTACGATAAGTCAGCTGGGCTACATCACCATCGGTGCCCTACTGGCCACATCATCAGGTGTTATCGGTAGCTCAATGCATATCGCCTCCCATGCCTTTGGCAAAATTACCCTGTTCTTTTGTGCCGGAGCCATTTTGGTAGCTAGCCATAAATCTAAGGTAAGTGAGCTACGCGGACTTGGCTATACCATGCCAATCACCATGGCCGCATTTTTCATTGCTAGTCTTAGCATTATTGGCGTTCCACCAGCAGGAGGAACATGGAGTAAATGGTTCCTATTAATGGGCACTATTGAAACCGGCTATTGGGTTGTCATGGTTGCCTTAATGCTCAGTTCACTACTTAATATCGCTTACCTTCTGCCAATTCCTTACCATGCCTTTTTCCCAGGTAAAGGATTTAAGCCGTCAAATAACGGTATTAAAGAAGCCCCTATGCCATCTTTAATTGCAATAGTTATCACATCCTTAGGCTGCTTGATTATGTTCATTCATCCACAGCCCTTTTATGAATTGGCGAAAGCTATTTTGACTGTATCTGGAGTCAACCATGGACAATGAGAAGCAGTACCTCTTTGATAAACCCAAAAACATCCAGCGGATTTTATACCTGTTATACACCTGCTGTGCATTGTTAGTGGTACTTGATTTTGTCATTCATCGCCATGTTTACCATAGCTGGGAAAACCTACCTGCTTTTTACCCAATTTATGGCTTTGTCGGTTGTGTGATCCTTGTTGTGGTCGCCAGTTGGATGCGCAGCTTTTTGATGCGTCCAGAAGATTATTATGGGCCCGTTGAAGAGCTTGATAATAGCAAAATTGAAATAGTCGACGTCAGCGATGGCCACGCCAAAGAAGCTAACAATAACAATAAAGGTGATCGCGATGTGGATGCTTGAGTTACCGCCGTTTGTGCTGTTTATCATTGGCGGATTGATTGCTGCTACAACTCGTGGAAAGTTGCGCGGTGCCTTGATGATAGCGATCCCAGTGATCAGCGGATTGCATTTGTGGACGGTGCCAGAAGGCGTCCATTTGCAATTGATGTTTTTAGACTATGAATTAGTCCCTTATCGCGCAGATAAATTAAGTCTGATGTTTGGCTATATTTTCCATATTGCCGCATTTATTGGCATCGTCTACTCATTACACGTTAAAGATACAGTGCAACAAGTTGCCGCTATGCTATACGCAGGTAGTGCCATTGGCGCCGTATTTGCCGGTGACTTGTTAACCCTATTCGTGTTTTGGGAGCTACTCGCCTTTACCTCTGTATTTCTAGTGTGGGCCCGCCGTACTCCAGCAGCATATAGCGCGGGGATGCGCTACCTCATCATGCAGGTACTCTCTGGGGTTATTCTGTTAGTTGGCGCGCTATTTTATATCAACGAGACAGGTAGTATTGCCTTTGACTATATCGGTTTAAATGGCATTGCTGGCTGGCTTATCTTTATCGCCTTTGGCATTAAGTGTGCGTTTCCTTTTGCTCATACTTGGCTTACCGACGCTTACCCAGAAGCAACACCAACCGGTACTGTTTTACTCAGCGCCTTTACCACCAAGGTTGCGGTTTATGCCCTTGCTCGTGCCTACCCTGGCACAGAAATACTGATTTATATCGGCGCGGCAATGACCTGTTTCCCTATCTTCTTTGCAGTGATCGAAAACGATCTTCGTCGAGTGTTAGCCTACAGTTTGATAAACCAAGTGGGCTTTATGGTAGTCGGGATCGGTATCGGGACTTCCCTTGCATTAAATGGCGCAGTGTCTCATGCGTTTAATGATGTGATTTTTAAAGGCTTACTGTTTATGAGTATGGGCGCCGTACTGCATATGACTGGCCGAATAAATGGTTCAGATCTCGGGGGTCTCTATAAGACGATGCCCAAAACCACAATATTATGTATTGTCGGCGCAGCGTCTATTTCAGCATTCCCACTGTTTAGCGGCTTTGTGAGTAAATCAATGGTAATGTCTGCAGCGATGGAGACTGGTCATGACTGGGTTTGGTTAATGCTACTGTTTGCCTCGGCGGGTGTATTCCACCACGCAGGTATTAAGATCCCATATTTTGCCTTCTTCGCCCATGACTCGGGTATTCGAGCCAATGACCCACCAGTCAACATGTTAACAGCGATGTTCATTGCCGCTTGTCTATGTATTGGTATTGGTATTTACCCTGCAGCGCTTTACTCTCTGCTACCTTACGATACGGGCTATAACCCATATGATGCGACCCATGTACTGGCTCAGACTCAGTTATTACTGTTCTCAGCATTAGCGTTCGTTTGGTTGAATTTAAAAGGGATGTATCCACCTGAGCTGCGCTCTACTCACCTTGATGTAGATTGGGTATACAGGCGCTTAGTGCCTAATGCACTACAACGCGTTTTTGATGTCATTTGGAAAGTAGATGGCGATATTCGTCAATCAGTACGAGGCAAGTTAGACCAATGCCAGAAGTTTTTATCTCGCCAGAATAAAGGCGGTGCAGGAAGCTTTATCTCCAGTGATTACCCATCAGGTAACATGGTGCTGTGGGTCGCAGTGATTTTGGCAACTTACTTGTTTATTGGCTTTGTGAACTAAGCATTGTAGTGGCATAGCCAATCAAGAAGTCACATGTACCTTTGTAAATAAGGTAATAGCAAACAGACAATGACTAAAAGGCTAGACCCGAATGGGTCTAGCCTTTTCTATTTCAGTCACGTTATTTCAGAACGTTATTCAGTAAAGTTAACTTTTTCAAAATGGAAACAAGTTTAGTTTTGCAAATCATATTCAATGAAGTTTATCGAATAATAGCGTGTAAAATCACTTTGTTTGTAACTCCACTTGCATAGTGATTCAATTATTGTGGCGCTACATATTCTGCCAATATGTAAATAATTACCTATGCAAAATCTAACGTGAGTAACAACCTCGCTCCGGCCGTCGCTACTGCAGGTGAACGGTGAACCAGTGCTGTGTTTTCATTTCCAATCCAAGACTGACCTTTAAGTAAGGCCACATCTGCGCATGTCATCTGCTGAATGTCAGAATCATCAGCATATAAACCAGACTCTGAATCGGGCTTGCCGTTACTTGCATGGCCTAGTTTAGAACGATCTAGGGAATATTCATTTAGCCATTGCGTTGCAATGCCGTGGTAAGTGGTCACCAAACGACACGGCACTTTATCAACATGAAATCGTGGGCACATGGCGCCGTGTAACGTGGCTAATCTAAGGCCAACATCGTCAAGTTCAAACAAACAACAGAACATATCAACTAACTCTGCGATATCCTCTAACAGTGCTTTGGGCGCTGTGCCATCTGTCGCATCATCAAGTATTTCAAATGCAGAACTGGGACTGACAGTAACCGATTTACTCAAACGAGGGTTTAACGCCACAAACTCACTAATTGCAGTTACAAGCTCAGGTTTAAAAGCACGTTGCCACAGGGCAATATTGATATTCTCTTTATAGATATCAGCCAATACATTGGCTTGTATACCGACACTGGAGCGTTGTGTGTAACTTTCTTCGATACTGTTTTGTGTAGAAAAGGCCGCGTCAGATAACGGCTCAGAAAGTGCAGCATTCATTGAGTATCTCCTATTATGTAAATCAATCCTGTGGTGCTGCAGAAAATATCCAATGACATTAATGAAACAGCACTAAAACTCATCAAAGATACGTTACAACATAACATGTGCATCGAATTAGTAAAAGTTGATAGCCTGTATAATAACCAAGTAACAAGTGAAGGATGGCTTATGGGGATCAGAATTTACGACTGCTATAGAAAGCGTAAATACTCTTGCTGCCATATTTTCGGAATGGTGAGATTATATTGCTCAAAGATTGAGAAGCTTCGCTGGTAGTAGTGTCTTTGCAGACTTTCCCGTGAATGCTCAGTAATACAAAATGCTAAGGTCGCAAGATTCCATGCGTAAGCTTCAGACCATAACTGAGGCGTTTTTTGATACCCTGCCTCAGTAAACGCTAGCATTTGTTGACTCAAGGGCTCTAAATCAAACTCCCAGCTATTTAATTCATGCACACTTGAGAAACACTCAAGTAATGTGAGATACAAATGTGCAAAGCAATCTGGCAGCACCGGAATACTCGACAAACTAACAATGCGCTTCGCTATAGTCACCACATTATGAGGCTGATAAAACTGACGATATAAACAGACTAACTGACTGATATTTTCAGCGTACAGCTCGAGCGCCTCAGCCAATTCCAGCTTTTTACTTACTGCCACACCTTGCTGAAGCTGCAAATATATAGAATCAATCTGAACTAATACTGCTTCATAAGGTTCAATTAGCTCCCTTAAAGGGCGTTGTTTATCATAAGACTCTGATAAAGCGCCAAGTTGCTCACTCAGTAAAGCTAATTTGTTTATCACTGACACTCTAACACCCCCCCCACTTCATTCCATTGCCAAGAATAATCAAAAAACCTGAAATACGACTTTGTCACTTTTACCATTTAATTTCAATTTCATGTGCTAAAGCATTGCAATAAAAAGAAATAATAGCGTAATGTATAACCAATAAAAAACAAACGCAGGCCAAGCTCTTAATCCAATAAGAGAACGCCTTTCAGGGAAGAAGAAGCCAATCATTCGCTTGTAAAAAGCCAGTTCACTTGAACCACACAAGCACAATTGAGAAGTTTACTCTAGCCCACTTATTCATTCGTATTCAGGGAAGTAAAGACATATGGCAAATTATCGAACACATGAAGAAGAGCGACTCATGACTCAGATCGAAAAAGACCATGATGACATGATGAGTGGAAACATGAATTCAGGAAGCAGTGGCAATTCAGGAGCTTCGATAGGGCAAGGTAGTTCTGATGTGTCGTATTGGTTAATAACTATAGGGCTGGTGATACTGGGCACGCTTGTTTATGGGATTTTTGATAATTTTGAAACTATCTTAGTTGTTGCCACTAAAGCCCCCTTGTTTTTCTTTACACACCCGTTTTGGCTAATATTAACTATCTCTCTTTGCGCTGGTAACTTTTACCGAAGAAAAGAGGAAAAGCTATATCAATGGTTTTTTAAGACGGTTAGCATGGTTTTGGTGACAATCTCGCTCCCGATGATTACTGTCTTGTTAGCCTATATTTTGTTGGCTCCTATAGGGTTTATGCTTGGGGTGCGTCTGCCTCTAGGTTTGTTTGATAACGCGATTAGTCTATATATTGCTTCATATGGAATAGAGCTTGCGCCGCAATTGTTGCATTACTACATGGAAGACTACTTAGGCTTTAAGTTTTCGAATGGGTTAATGATGTTTTCAGTTAATGTGCTCTACTTGATAGTAATCGCTGTTGGCTTTTTGGCTTCGTATAATCTTTACTTCCAGGTCATCATGACGCGTGTTAGTGGCAATACGGATGCTGAATTTTCTGACATTTCACTCGATGTTATTGGCTTGGCGATAGTCATTGCATTCAACTACGCAATTACAATCCCTTTGCGTAACTCAATAGGTGATCTACCTTCTGGCATTAGTACGCTTATTGTTTGGAGTGTTCTTTTATTTCCATTTTTTGGTATTAGGCTGGCTATCCATAATAGATACCAGAGCAAGGCACATAAGATGGGTCGTATCTTTACTTATTACTATCTTTTGTTTTGGATGGCGATTGTTGCTTTCATGTATACCACCACAAAATATGATTTAGCCATAATACTGGCTCCACTGTGCTCATTCTGGATATTAATTAGGTCTCTTCGCTAGGTGATAATTTATTGTAGTTAGCAACAATAAATATGTGGGGGCAGAGTCTGGCCCCACATATTACTTATTTCAATTCAAGGATGAATAATGGATTTCACCTACCTTATTTTAGCATTTGTATTTATCGTGCTTATTAGGCTATTTATCGCCTTTATTAGCCGCCCTCAGCAATTAAATTATCGCCGTAAAACCAAGTTATTCAGCAATGCAGAACGCTCATTCTTGGGTGTGCTTGATACCGCCTGTGCAGATCAATATCGTGTATTTGCCAAAGTGCGAGTTGCCGATGTGCTTACCCCAGAAAAAGGCTTGAACCGAAGCAATTGGCAAACCGCATTTAATCGAATTTCAGCCAAGCACTTCGACTATATATTGTGTAAACCCGACACCATGGAGTTTGTTGCAGCCATAGAGCTAGATGATAAAAGCCATAACAGCAAACAAGCTCAAAAACGTGACGCACTCATTAATGAAGCTTGTGAAAGTGCCCGACTACCGCTCATACGATTTCCAGCCAAAGCGAGATATTCGGTGCAAGAAGTAAAGCAAGTCATTGAACAGTCTATAACACCTGAAATCAAAGGTAGTCTTTAGCAATCTGTACCACCAAAACATAATTAACGATACATATTGTAACACCCTGCTTTTTAAATGATTTAATTTCAAAATTTCGGACAAAACAGTGCGCTAACCCATTGCAATTGGTTAAAAAAATAGCTTATTGTAGAACCAATAAAAAACAAACGCAGGCCAAGCTCTTAATCCAATAAGAGAACGCCTTTCAGGGAAGAAGAAGCCAATCATTAGCTTGTAGAAAACCAGTTCATTTGAACCACTCAAGCACAAAATGAAAAGTTTAATTTGATCCCACTTATTTTTTATTAAGCTCGTATTATTCTTCTAAAGGCTGCAATCTTCTGTACTTTATCTTCAATGGTTTTTCCATTTTTTTTATCGCCATTTACGAATGCCTTGTCCGCATCAGATTCAAATACGGATTGTAAATCACGTAATGATGAACATGTGCTTAGCATTAGAGTTTGTCGGTCAGGTAGGCTTAGCAACATTTTGTAATGCTCTAAAAAAGCCGCAAACTTCGAACTAGAAATAACAAGCTCATTTGAGTTAATACTTTCTAGTTCTTTATTTATAGATGCTTTATTTGCGCCATATGAAAGTAGAATACCACCACCCATAGTCGCTACATAGCCGCCAGCCATCCCAAAACCTCCTGCAGCCAATGAGCCTCCACCAAGCATCGCCAGGCCAGCGCTTGTTGCTGCAGCTCCAGATAACCCCATTAGCCCACCAATACCTGCGGCCAAGTACGGGGCCATCAATAATGAAACCGCTGCTGCAGCGCTTAAGATTAGTAAAGTATTATTATTGTTAGTTTCTTTATGGATAGCTTTAATCGTCTTGATATAAACATTGCTTATTCTGTCAACCTCTTCCACAGTGATTGACAAGATGTTAGCAAAGCTCAACTTCAATTTTTCTTCACTGTACTTAATATCGGAGAAGCGTTTATCTTTCTCTTTATCACCTACAGCGGTATAAGGCGTGAACGTTACTGCTTCAACTAAGAAAGCAGTTACCTTTGCATTACTCCACTCACTAAAACACAATTGAATATCTTGATGTAAATCTGTATCACGAAGTTGAATATTTAACAGCTTAGAAGTGGCACTTGACCAGTCATCTAACCATTGTTGCTTTAGCAAGAAATTTTGCTTTTCAAATGACTCAGTTGACTCTTTAGAACGAAGAAGGTTACGGAAACGGGAGCTAGATTGACCTGTATTTTTTTCTGTTTCAAGTGCACTATATTGCACTCTAAAAAGAAGTTCTAATTCTGAAATTGTAAAGCTAAAGTGTTCACCTGAAATCATTAATCTTCGTCAACCTGTACATGTTATTCACTAACAGCCGATGCGGCTGAATACTGTAAATTTTAACATGACAGCGTTTCCTTTTGACTGAGGCCAAATGAGAATAAAGAAGACCTAAGTCAAATAATTGAACACCAAATTTCACGAATAAAACAATTAAGTAAAAGAAACAGCTAAAGCCACCGAAACAAACAAACCAACATACCGTGCGAAAACATAAGTTACATAATGTAACATCCTACTTTTAAATGATTTTATATCAACTTTTCAGACAAAACAGTGCGCTAACCCATTGCAATAAACAGACCCAATAGCGTAATGTATCACCAATAAAAAAAACAAACGCAGGCCAAGCTCTTAATCCAATAAGAGAACGCCTTTCAGGGAAGAAGAAGCCAATCATTCGCTTGTAAAAGCCAGTTCATTTGAACACACAAGCAAAAAGTGAAAAGTTTACGCTGACACAGTGAGCTCCCTAGACATTTATGCACTTATCAAGGAAATTTTGATGCGAATGGATATTTCGATTCTATTAAAACAAGAAGAATCGCCAACACTCGAATTTAAAAGACAATGGTACTGGGATGACTCTACTCCTAACGACGAAATGTCAGATAAATGGGGCGAGTTACTTAAAGATATAATATCTTTAGCTAATGGCTACATAAATAAGGTAGGTGAGCACCGCTACCTAGTGTTTGGCTTTTCAGAGGAAGAGAAGGCAACATATAACTTGGATTTAGATAAAGTTAAGCAATTAAAAAACTTAATAAATTTCAAAAAAATTCTTCTACAAAAATTAGAACGTTGTACAAAACCTGCACTGTTAGATATAAATATTGACCTTATAACTATAGAGTCAGATGCTTTATTAGTTTTTGAGATCCCAAGCCCAATAGACTTAATTGAATTAAAACAGAGCATTAAAACAAAAACACGACATCTAGATGAAGGTGCTATTTTAGTTCGTAAAGGTCAGAAAACTGACGAAGTTCGTACGGCCACTCCTTATGAAATAGAAAGTCTAAAATCTGAATTTAATAAGTTCAGAGAATCGAATCTTTACAAGAAAATGAATACTGAAGATCAACTTGTCACATCCGAGAAATCAATTGAAAAAACCATTCAACTTTTTATTGATAAAAACTCAAGCTTTTCGTTAGCTGAAAACTTTCCAATTAAAGAAAAGCGGTGGAAAGACAATATAATCTACGAAGTTTATAGGCTAAAAGATGAATTCTCAGGATTAAGGGAATTTGTTTACATCCATGAATCTTCAAATCAAGGAAAAACATTCGCAGACATAAAAAATAAGAAATTACTTAAAAATATATCATCTTCAATTATCTTAATTGATAGACCAAAGATAAAGGATGTAGAAAGACGAAAAACTAATATTAAAAAGCTATTTAGCTCTGAGTATGTTTTTTTTATTGATGAATTTGGTTATGAGCATCTATATAAGGATTGCATACTACCGTATGAAAAATTTAACCTGCCTGTTTATGTAGATGGTTTATATGATGATGATGATGATGAAAATTTTGATTTACCAGCAATTAACAGGTTAAAAGAATGGTTAAACTCTGAAAATGAACCACTTTTTGTAGTAAGTGGTCATGGAGGAATTGGTAAAACAACTTTAGCCAAGCAATTCTTAGATTCAGTAAGTGTAGACACTTCAGAGACTGGTATATTATTTATCGACTCAAAAGAGATTATCAGTGAGTTATCTAGGAATTTTAGTATTGAGAATAAAGTTTCAGATGTTTTCGACTTTTATAAAGCACTAATGGATGCGGATGAAATTGAAGGGGCTCGATTTGATAAAGAGTCGTTACAACTGTCTATTGATAATGGTAGTTTAATTGTCGTACTTGACGGTATTGATGAGGTAATAGCCAAGTTGGGAGATAAATTCGATGTAGAACAATTTATCATTTCGATATTTGAGGAATACTCATCAGGCTTGCATAAAACCAAAGTGCTAATAACTTGTCGAGATCATTTCTGGAATGAAGTAGGTAAAAAAATAATTTTACCAGAACTCACTTTAAAAGCATTTAACCAGAACTTAGCACATGAGTTTTTTGAACAAAAACTTAAAGGTGATAAAAAGAAAGTACAAAAGGCTATGGTTATGGCTGATGATTTAGCCATCGAAACTTCTGTTGGTTCAGATGATTATAATAGCAAAACATACATTCCATTTTTGCTAGATATGATTGGTTATCTAATTAACTCACAGGATATAACAGCAAGTAATCAAGAATATTTTCAAAGTAAATATTTAATCTCAGATAATCATACTGATCAGCTCGTAGCTCAAGTTTGTCGACGTGAAATAGTCAAGCTAGAAAGCCTTTCAATTGATCAGCAAGTTGAACTTTTCATTCGCATCGCTTCAAATAAGCAGAATGGAATTAGTTTATATGACATAAAAGAAGAATTAAAAGAAATTACTACTGATTTTGACAACTCATTAATAGAGAAAATAAAAGGTCATCCCTTAATTCAATGTGAAAATAACATGATTTATTTTAGATATGATGTTTTTGACACATATTTTAAAGCTCTTTTAGTCTATGACTTTTTTAAACAAAAAGAACCTAAGAGTATTAGTGAGCAATTAGTTCGGATTGTTAGTGGTTATCTAAAATACGATAGTAGCTTTACTGATCTAGTAGCTGAAAAATTAAATCTAAATGATGAATTAATTTTATTTTGCATCGATGCAATAGAGGCTGTCGCAACTATCGAAGGTGTCAATCGTGAAACATTTGTTTCTTCTATTGTCTCATTTCTTTTAACCTTGCTTCAAAATGGTAGTGAAAGACAATCAAATGTTAATTCAAGATCTGATTTACTGGAAAAGCTTTTTGGTGAAAAAAATCAATTAGTAGGAGTTTGTTTGGTCGATATATTCGGTGACTCAAGCTCAAAGCCTACATTCGATTTTAGAGGTAAGGAACTGCTAAATTGCACATTCAATAATTATGAATATTTTTGGGAATGCAGTATAGATGAAAATACTGCTTTTCATCATTCTATATTTAAAGATATAGATCCTAGAGCAGGAGTTAATTATAAGATTCCTGATGGACTGTTCAGTAAAAGCTGTGATGTTACTTCAATACAGCACTTATTATCTGAAAAACAAGAAGAATCGAGTAATACATTAGATATAATAAAATCTGATTTGGAAAAAGTTTTTAGATTATTTTACCAAAGAGGTAACTTTTACCCAAGAAAACAAGAGGAAGTCAGAAAGAAACTTTCAGCTGTAAAACTATTGCCTGAATTAATGGATAAAGGTGTAATTAAAAACTATAAAGATCCCAAAAAACCTACAATGAAACAATACCGAATTTGTGAAAGTTATAAATCCGTAGTTGATTATATTGAACAAGGTAGTCCATCAAATGAATTCCAAATGCTAATTCAAGAGTTCACTTAAAATAGACATACTGAAAGAACCATTTATCTGTTGAATTTTGAGGTGGAATGATTAGCATTAAAAAAGCGAACCAATCGGTTCGCTTTTTCTTTTTACCAATAACCAAACTTAAATGAAGCCAGCTACCACCATAATTGCGTCGCTAGCGAAGCTAGTACAAGGCGAACCGAAGGCTCTAGCGCGGAGTTGACTGTTGTCAATGAGCACTGGAGCCGAGGTTCAACGCAGTAATAGCGAGCCCAAGCAGCAATTATTCGTAGTCACTCAGAGGGACGCAAGAACACATTAGATTGCGGTCTCCATAAACATCATCAATACGGTTCACTGTCGGCCAGAACTTATTCGCCTTAACCGCTGCTGATGGGAACACGGCTTCTTCACGGCTGTAAGGACGTGTATCAAACGCTGGGTCCATGATGTCGGCCATGGTGTGCGGTGCGTTATGCAGTGGGTTGTTGTCGCTTGGCCACTCGCCTGATTCTACTTTGGCGATCTCTTTGCGTATTGAGATCATCGCTTCTGCGAAACGGTCTAGCTCAACTTTTGACTCTGACTCTGTTGGCTCAATCATTAAGGTGCCCGCTACTGGGAAGCTCATGGTTGGCGAATGGAATCCGTAATCGTTTAGACGCTTAGCAATGTCCATTTCGGTAATGCCTGAAGACTCTTTAAGCGGACGTAAGTCGATAATACATTCGTGCGCTACACGGTCGTTACGGCCAGTGAATAATACTGGGTAGTGACCTGACAGTTTCTTCATTACGTAGTTAGCGTTTAGCAGTGCCATTTGAGTAGACTGTTTCACGCCTTCGGTGCCTAGCAGTTTAATGTACATCCAGCTGATAGGTAGGATGCTTGCACTGCCGTATGGCGCGGCTGATACTGCGCCATTGTTGTCGCTTTCGCGGCCTGGTTTTACGATTTGGTGACCTGCTACAAACGGCGCTAAATGCTTTTTAATGCCGATTGGGCCCATACCTGGTCCGCCGCCGCCATGTGGAATAGCAAAGGTTTTATGTAGATTAAGGTGCGATACGTCTGCGCCAATAAAGCCCGGAGACGTTAAGCCAACCTGTGCGTTCATGTTTGCGCCATCAAGGTAAACTTGGCCGCCATACTCATGGACGATTTCACAAATCTCAGCGATTGATTCTTCATACACACCGTGAGTCGATGGGTAGGTGATCATGATGCACGATAAGTTGTCAGCAAGCTCAGCGGCTTTTGCACGTAAGTCTTCTACGTCGACGTTGCCTTCTTTATCACATGCTGTCACGACCACTTTCATGCCTGCAAGCTGCGCCGATGCAGGGTTAGTACCGTGAGCAGATTGTGGGATTAAGCAGATGTCTCTGTGCCCTTCGCCGCGTGACTCGTGGTATTTCTTAATCGCTAGCAGTCCAGCGTATTCGCCTTGTGCGCCTGAGTTAGGCTGGATACAAACGGCATCGTAACCTGTGATGTTAACTAAAAAGTCAGATAACTCATTGATTAGCTGAGTGTAACCTTGCGCTTGGTCTAACGGGCAGAATGGGTGCATGTTGGCAAATTCTGGCCAGCTTACCGGTAGCATTTCAACGGCTGCGTTAAGCTTCATGGTACATGAGCCTAATGAAATCATTGAATGGTTTAGGGCTAAATCTTTGTTTTCTAGACGCTTGATGTAACGCATCATTTCAGTTTCGCTTTGGTAGCGATTGAATGTTGGGTGAGTCAAGATGGCATCTTTACGCTCAAGCTCTGCTGGGATTGAGCTAAAGCCGTTACCTACGATGTCTCCATCGATAGCCGTAACATCAAGGCCATGACCTTCACCGATAATCACAGTCAATAACTGGTCGATATCTTCGCGTGTGGTGGTTTCATCTAAGCTGATACCCAAAATGCCGTCAGCATCGATACGTAAGTTTAATTCTGCATCGACAGCGCGAGCTGTAACTGCTGCTACGTCTAAGCCTTTAACACTAATGGTGTCGAACCAAGTGTTGTTAACTAACTCAACGCCTTTGGCTTTAAGGCCAGTCGCTAGAATGTCAGTTAAACGGTTAATGCGGCTAGCAATGGTTTTAAGCCCTTGTGGGCCATGGAACACGGCGTAGAACGACGCCATATTCGCTAATAAGATTTGTGCAGTACAAATGTTTGAGTTGGCTTTTTCACGGCGAATGTGTTGCTCGCGTGTTTGCATTGCCATACGCAGTGCGTCATTACCGCGTGTATCTTTTGATACACCAATAATACGACCAGGCATTGAACGTTTGTGTGCATCACGTGCAACGAAAAATGCAGCGTGTGGTCCACCATAACCCATTGGTACGCCAAAACGCTGCGCGCTACCAAATACGATATCTGCGCCCATTGAACCCGGTGACTTAAGTATTACCAGTGACATGATGTCAGCAGCAACAGTCACAATCGCTTTCTTTTCAGCAAGCTTAGCGAACAGTTCAGTGTTGTCGGTGATTTCACCAAAACGGTTGGTGTACTGGAATAATGCGCCAAATAGCTCGTAGTTTGCGGCTTCTGCTGCTGGGCCAACAATCACTTCAAAACCAAAACATTCTGCGCGGGTTTGCACTACATCTAATGTTTGTGGGAACACGTCGTCTGCCACAAAGAAGATGTTGGCTTTTTTGGCTTTAGACACACGTTTTGCCATTGCCATTGCTTCAGCAGCGGCGGTCGCTTCATCAAGTAGTGATGCTGATGCAAGGTCAAGACCGGTTAAGTCCATCGACACTTGTTGGAAGTTAAGAATGGCTTCTAAACGACCTTGAGCAATTTCTGGCTGGTACGGGGTGTACGCTGTGTACCAACCCGGATTTTCAAACACGTTACGTAAAATGACGTTTGGTACTTCAGTACCGTAGTAGCCCATGCCGATGTAGCTTTTGAATACTTTGTTTTTATCAGCAATGGTGCGGATGTAGGCTGTGCCTTCCGCTTCGCCACATGAATCACCAATGGTCAACTCTTGCGGTAAACGAATTGAACCAGGCACAGTTTGTGCGGTTAAGTCTTCAAGCGATTCTGCGCCAACATAGTTCAACATTTCTTGCTGTTGAGCTTGGTTAGGGCCGATATGTCGGCTTAAAAATAATTCGTGTTGCTCTAATTGAGTTAGGGTTTGCTTTGTCATGAGAAGTCGTGTTCCAAATCTGCCAGAATCAAGCTGTAGGGCATTAAACTGGTCTAGGGAAAAATGTTGTTGTGCAATACTTTAATAGCAAGCGTAAGGATCGCTTATGCCATTAATAAATTTTTAAAGGCAAAACAAAAGAAGCTCCCAGGGGAGCTTCTATTAGCGTCGACGATTATTCTTCGTCAATCACTTCTTGGTAACCGTCAGCATCTAACAGGTTAGCCACTTCAGCTTCGTCAGATGGCTTAACGCGGAAGAACCAACCTTCGCCAAATGCTTCACTGTTTACTAATTCTGGTGAATCTTCTAATGCTTCGTTTACTGCCACTACGTCACCTGAAATCGGTGCGTAGATGTCTGACGCTGCTTTAACTGATTCAGCTACTGCGCAATCTTCGCCAGCTGTTACTGTGTCGCCAACTTCTGGTAATTCTACGAATACCATGTCACCTAATAGCTCTTGTGCATGCTCAGTGATACCCACAGTGTAAGTGCCGTCTTCTTCTTTACGGATCCACTCATGAGATGAAGCATATTTAAGTTCAGCTGGAATGTTGCTCATTATCGTAATTCCTATATCTATAAATTTAAAGCGCAATTATTAGTATAATTTGGGTTAATGGGATAAGTACTTAATCATCAATTCGTTGATTATTGATTGATATTATCTAAATAAGTGCTTATACCAAAATATGTTAGTCGCAAAACGTGCTGTGAAATCGATTAAATTTGAGCAGCCTGTATGGAGTTGATAGCTTATGTGTCACTATCAATGAGTACAGGCGACAAAAAAATTAACCGATTTAGCGCAATTCGCTGCTAACATCAGAATGCTTGTTTACCGTTACGTACGAAACTTGGTGCAATGACTTTAACAGCTACGCGCTTTTTACGCATTTCGACTTCAGCCGTATCACTAATACCTTTAGGTACACGCGCCATGGCAATTGAATAGCCTAAAGTTGGCGAGAAAGTCCCGCTGGTGATCGAACCTTCATGTTCAACGCCATCTGCGTCAGTGAAGAACACTGGCATGCCGTGACGTAATACACCTTTTTGTTCCATGATAAGGCCAACTAATTTGTCTGGCCCTGCTGCTTTAATTTCTGTTAGTGCTGCGCGGCCAATGAAGTCACGATCTTCTGGCTCCCATGCGATAGTCCAGCCCATGTTTGCTGCTAACGGGTTAATGGTTTCATCCATGTCTAAACCGTATAGGTTCATGCCCGCTTCTAAACGTAGGGTGTCACGTGCGCCTAGGCCACATGGTTTTACGCCAGCTTCAAGCAGTGCTTGCCATAATGCAGCGGCTTCAGCTTCTGGGACGATGATTTCGTAACCCGCTTCGCCGGTGTAACCTGTGGTCGCAATAAATAATGATTCTGACTGCACACCAAAAAACATTTTCATGCCTTCAACGGCGGCGTTTTGCTCAGCGCTGAATACTGTAGCCGCTTTAGCTTTCGCGTTAGGACCTTGCACAGCAATCATTGCAAGCTCAGGGCGCTCAGTAATGGTCACATCAAAACTTGCTGACTGTTTTTCCATCCAGGCTAAATCTTTAACGCGAGTGGCTGAGTTAACCACCACACGGTAATGGGTATCAGTAAGGTAATAAGTAATGAGGTCGTCGATAACGCCAGCGTTGTCGTCTAGCATGCCGCTGTAAAGCGCTTTGCCAGCGACTTTTAGCTTAGCAATATCGTTTGCTAATAATTTGCGTAGGAATGCACAAGCATCGGTACCTGTCACATCAACCACTGTCATGTGTGATACATCGAACATGCCTGCGTCTTGGCGCACTGCGTTATGTTCTTCGATTTGTGAACCATAGTTAAGTGGCATATCCCAACCGTGGAAATCTACCATCTTGCCGTTTGATTCTAAGTGCTTGTTAAAGAGTACAGTTTTATTAGCCATTATTATCTCTTTTTTATGAGCCTTCTGAGGGTACAACAGGTGAAGGCGATTTATATACCGTGAACATTGGAAATATCGTCTTTCCGATATTCACGGCTATGAATGGGGCAAAATTATACCCATAGGGTGAACTTTGTATAGTAGGAAATTTTCTAATCCGAGATTTTAACATTAGTTTAACTAATGCGAAGGGTGTAGTTTTTTTACAAGAATTTCATCTACTTCGGCCGATCCCCTGATATATAAGAGGTTTTAGGCCGAAGTGATATCAAATTTTACTCACGGCAAAGTTTAGGAAGTTTCAGTTTATTGCCTATAGCCTGTTTGATGAACACTGTTTTTAGTCCAGCGACATTATCAATCAGGTTTAAACCCAAATCACGTAAGGCTTTTTTAACTGGATTGCTGCCTGCGAATAGTCGTTTGAAACCTTCCATTGCACTGATCATCTCTATCGCTTCAGCTTTTCGCCAGCGCTCTAGTGCACGAAGGTTGGCGTAATCACCGAGATCTTTACCCGCGTCATGTAACTCGCTAACGGTTTCGATAATACTGGCCGCATCTAAAAAGCCTAAGTTAACCCCTTGGCCTGCTAACGGATGAATGGTGTGGGCGGCGTCGCCTGCCAATAACAAACGATGACGAGCAAAGTGGCGTGCATAACGCATACGCAGTGGGTGTGATTGACGCTCGCTAACCAGTTCACATACGCCTAAGCGACCATCAGATGCTGCGGTTAAAGCTTTAGAAAATTCTTCAGGCGATAACGCTAATAGCCTTTCGGCTTCTTGTGGCGATACTGACCATACGATAGAACAAAGATTGTCTTCGTATAGTGGCAGTAATGCTAATGGGCCGTCGGCTAAAAACACCTGACGGGCAGTGTCTTCATGGGGCTGACTCGTGCGAATGGTGGCTACAATGGCGTGGTGGCCGTAATCCCAAAAGGTCAGTGGAATTTGACACTGGGTTCGCACCCAAGAGTTAGCGCCATCAGCTGCAACCACTAACGCAGCACTTAAGTTTTCGCCGTTATCTAAGGTTAACCAAGACTCACGTTCACCAAAAGCGATGCGTTCAAGTCGCTGGCCTTCAAGATGGGTAATGTTAGTTAATTCGCTGGTGCGCTTGGCTAAGGCGTAACTGATGGATTGGTTTTCGATTATCGCCCCAAGGGATGGCTCGCTGATGCTGGCGGCATCAAAGGCAATTTTGCCTAAGCCGTCTTTGTCCCATACGGCCATTTTTTGATAAGGCGCAGTGCGGGCTTGGTCAATGTATTGCCAAGCACCTAAGTTTGTTAGTAATCGCTCACTGGCTTTGTTAATCGCACTCACACGTAAACGTGGCTCACCTGACACTGCCTCTGTTTGGCCCGCATCAATCACCACCACATTTAAGTTTGCCTCGGCTAAACCGATTGCCGTTGCCAAGCCAACCATTCCACCGCCAACTATGGCTACATCATAGGTCTGAGTTTGAAACATGTTAATCCTTAATCTTCAATCGGTTTACTGAGATGCTTTATAACTGCACTTGCAATCTTTAGGCACTTTTCCAACCCATTGCTTTATGGGCAATAGGCGCTTTGAGCGGCGGACACCATGACAACAATCTTAGCCCTAGACTGCGCCCAGCGACTAATGGCCAGTACTGATTTGAGAAGCCGCGCACTAAAAACTCTACATTGTTGATGGTATTGCTACGATCAGCTTCACGCAGTGACAGATAATCATGTATTACAGTGTGTTGGCCAATATCTAATGCTTGTTGCTGTTGCAGGCTGTGTTTGATGACTGTTTCTATGGCATCAATTAAGCCGACCACATCACGTAAACCTAAGTTAAACCCTTGGCCTGCAATCGGGTGCAAGGTTTGCGCAGCATTACCAATAAATACCGTGCGATGGTATATCGGTCTCGGCATATACGACAATGTCAGTGGATAACTGACACGCTCGCCTACATCGGTAAAGCGCCCTACTCGGTTGCCAAACGCGCGTTGTAATGATGCTAAAAACTCAGCTTTAGGCGCGGTTTTAAGTGCTTGTGCTTGCTCACTATCAAGCGCCCACACCAATGACAAACGTGGCTGATGGCTTTTACCTTGTACAGATTCAGATGACATCGGCAGTAACGCTAAAGGCCCAGTGTCGGTAAACCGCTCATAAGCCCAACCTTGATGCGGCTTATCAGTTTGTACATTGGCAACGAGTGCGACTTGGTCAAACTCAACTTTTTCAATGTCTTGTTTTAGTGCTTGGCGTACTTTGGAGTGTGCGCCGTCAGCAGCTACAAGCAACTGAGTACGAATTTGCTGGCCATTACTGAGGGTTAAGCTGTGACCTGTTGCGTCAGTTTCAAGGGCGTCTAAGGTCGCTGGGCAATAAAGCTTAATGTCATGTTGCTTTAACTCATCAAACAAGACCTTACCGACTTTAGCCAGCTCAACGACTTGGCCCATGGACGAGAGATTAAACTGCTCAGCGTTGAGTTCTGTCATGCCGAAATGACCACGATCGGATATGTGGATGTTTTCAATCTCGGTGCCAAGGCTTGCAAGTTTTGGCCAAATACCTAAACGAGTTAATTCAAATACTGAGCCATGAGCGATGGCAATAGAGCGCGCGTCAAACCCTGGATGATTGGCATCTGGTGCTACGGCTTCAATAATGGCAATTGATAACGGTCGGTTAAGTTTGGTTTGATATTTTTCAGAAAGCTGGGCTAAACCCAATGCGAGACTGGCCCCTGCCATCGCACCACCAACAATGGTGATATCCACTTTTTCTGCATCGTTATTAGCAATAGGCTTATTTGTCGTTGTGTTACTCGAAATAGGCTTAGTAGACGTTGAAAGTGTTTCTGGCTGGGTCATAAAAGCGTGTTCTTTTTATTAATTAGATTGACGCTTGCGCACAAGACTTATTATCTGTGCGCGTGTTTTAGCTGACTAATTTACTGTTTAGTACTTAGTGAAGCTTAAATTATTAATGCAGTGGCGCTGCAGGCTCGCTGTCATCGAATGGGATTTCTGGGCCGAACTCTGAATAACATAATACAGCGGCCATTCTGACAAACTCATGCAGTTCGATAAACGCAGCTTCTGATTCATCGTCATCGCTTACGTCAAATTCAACTTGTGCAATCGCACCTAAGTCTTGAATGATTTCACGTACATCTGATGATGCGCCATTCAGTTTAGGCTGAATTAACGCAATGGCAGTAAGGTAGCTTTGTACCCATAAGGCTAAACATTCTAGACGAGTGCTTAGTGGCTCTTCTTCTTCAGGTAGTAACGGATTAAACCCATATTCAGCATCGCCCAAACGGGTGGCTGTGTCTTGAAACAGTTCCGTGATTAATTGCTGTAACTCGCTGGTTAATGGCTGACCATCGTTCATTAATTCAAGTAATGGTTTTAGCCAAACGGTATTAGCTTGTTCTACCCCACCACAAATTAACCCGACTAAGGCGCCATGCACCTCGACTGGATGCTGACCAATTTCAGCTGAATCGAGTGCTTTTTTCAGTTTTTCAATACATAAAGAAGGAGGGGTTGCCATGGTAATGTTCCATTAAATATTCAATCTGCTGCAATGCTAGCAGAGTTAATAACTGCCACCAAACTCTGCACAAGAATTTGCTGAGTAATTTAGCCACCGGTGACGTGTTTTTATACAAACTTTGATGTGAATCTCTTTAGTATAAAGCACCTTGGGATGATTAGCTTAGATAACAGGCTAATTGCTTGTTAATCATTAGGTTCTGTTTTCAGTTTTTTAATGGTGCTGAATTAACTAAATCAAAAGCTAATATAAACCTTGCCACATATAACTCGATAAACTAAGCGAATGGTGTCAAAACTAGTATGCTTAATCAGGTCGAAATAAACATATTCGGTATCTAGTTGCGGTATCTGTTGATTCAGTTTGGATAGCGATAAATTGCTAGCAATTAACCTCTGTTGTCACTAGGAGGTTACATATGCGGCCTAAGCTGCTCATACATCAAGCAAATAGGTGTTAAGGACGCGAGTTACCTTGCACTTTTAATATATGCGCTATATAGTCCGCAAATAGGCTAGTTCCATTCTCTTGATTGAGTGTTAGATAATAAGCACTTAGTGTTATGCGATAAGCTTTACGGCTTAATCTTAAAGAGAAATGGCTTTAATGCTAAAGCGTTACAGTCAAGGGGTTAGATAAACTGCTACAATTTTTATTTTAGACGAATAAGGATCCTCAGCGACATATGAGTAATAGTGCTATAGATATCTCCCTTTTAGGGCGCACCTACTCTATCGCTTGTCCAAAAGGACAAGAGGATGCATTGCGTTCGATCGCTAAAGGTGTTGAGCAACAGCTGACTAACCTGAAAGCACGTACCAACAATTTAAGCCGCGAAGAATTAGCCATTATGGCCGCGCTGAATATTGGTTACGAGTTACATGAAGAACAGCAAAAGAATAAGCAGTACATGGCGCAAATGGATGAGCGTATTTCGTTATTACAGTCGACGTTAGAAAACTCGCTGATTGAACGAACTAGCAAGGACGACTAAACAGTTTTTAGACTTGTGTTAGACCAATTTTAAGTTGAGTTTGACATGATTCACACCGGTTTTGCTCCCTGGGATATGCGCTTGTAGGTTATGTCCCTGTGCCGATATTTACAAACCCAGGGTGAATGCTTTCATTGACATTGCGTATGCTCGGCTTGTACCGAGAAACCTTAGGAGATGAACATTTTCCCGCCTTGAACCTACGGTTCAAGGGCTACACCGACGGTCGGTATTCTGGGGAGCATCCTAATTAAACAAACCACCTTATTCGGGTGGTTTTTTTATGCCTGAATCTTCAGCATTTGACTCTGAGATTTAGCCATATACTTTTACGATTAAGCGTCCGTTTTCAGCACTTAACCCAATACTTAACTCAGCACTTAACTCAATACTTATTAGTACAATGTCGACCGCTTAACAATGAAGTCCCGCCACGTTACCCTCCCCTTAAGCAACTCAGTTAACTATCCAATACTTGTCAAAAACTGTATCAAAACTTGTGTAATCAGGCTGCAAAATTGTTACGTATCGCAAACTGACAAAGATACACACGTTAAAACTATGGTTGATATTGTTTCAGGGAAAACAATCATGTATAAAGCCTACAATATTAATAACTTGTAAATATGGATTATGACAGGTCGTACCCGACATTTTACCTTTTTCAACCTCATAGTTATCACTGGTCTCGTTATCTTATCTGGCTGTAAATCAACTCCAGAACCCGTTGAACCAGCTTATGTTGTCCCCGCTGCACTTGCTCACTTACCTCTTGATGCAGCTAGTCAGGGCCTAGATATTATTGATACCCAAATGGCGCTTGGCGATCGTAATTTATACCTCACCAATCATGGCCATATTAAGATGCTATCAACAGCACAATGTCCTATTGATATCTCAGCCCATCGTGGTGATTTTCGACAGCCGGAAAGTAGCTATAACGCCATTGCTGCAGCATTAAATGACAACTTCAATAGTGTTGAAATTGACGTCATGCTACTTAAAGATGGCACTTGGGTTAATCACCATGACAGTCAAACTGGTCGTGCAACCGTGCACTACACTGGCGAGCGCTACAAGCTTGAGCGTATGTCTCGCAAAGATTTTTCTGAACTGAAACTGCGTGATAAAGACACGAATGCTTTACTCAATGAGCGCCCAATTACGGCCACTGAAGCATTTAAGATATTTGCCGCTTATCGCCTGCCTTCGCAAAAACTCAATGTAGAAATAAAGTCCGATGCCAATGGCCAAGAACTTGTCGATTTAGACAATATGCTGCGTAAATATATTGGCCTCAGTGGTTATTATTTTTCAGCGGCAGATCAAGACACTTTATACAAACTTCGTGGGATTAACCCTTATGTGTATCTTGGTTTTTTACAAGGAGGACACCCAACGAGTATAGAAAAGCTACGCAGTGATTTACGTAAAGGGGTTAAAAATGATGCCTATTACCTTGATAACCAAGATGACATCGAGCTAGCTGGACGTTACGGCACTAAGCGCTATCGTTCACGTTACAAAGACTACACCAGCAGCGAAGCCCTAAGAAAACTGCAAAATAAGCTCGGTAGCAATTCTGGTATTCATCTGGATATTCGCAGCTATATGCAGCATTTAGCAGTAAAAAGTCGAGCTCATAGCTTAGGAATGAAAGTCTATACTTATTCACTCAATGGCACCGACTATCATCAAACACAGCTGCTTAAACTCAACAAGAATAAGCTGCCTGACGGTGTGATTGTGGATGCGACACCTTATAAAATTTGCCAACGTTTATTTACCGCCTCAGTGCCTGCAAAGCGCTACCAACCGCTCAGTAACCTTGGTCGTTATATCGCATCATTGCCTCAAGATGCAGACTTTGATCGTTTTCAGGAAATGTTGGGCTATCAGACTGAAGGCTATTACCTTTCCCTCAATGACGGGCTTAAATCCATCACTGGCACCAAAAAGGCACATGTGAAAAATACCACGCCAACCCCCTTGCTTGAGCATGGATTTCCGACCATTACTGACGAGAAAATTGAGCATAAAACCGGTGAAACCATTTTACTCACTTTGCCTGATAGCAAAGCAAAATAGCGCACACAAAGACAATAATAAAAACAAAAAGTAAGCAACAAAATGACTGATAAAAAACAAAGCCCATTTGCAACCAACTTGCTCAATAAAACGCCAACACAGCAGAAAATGCAAGTGGCAGAAAAGCAATTAGAAAAAGTACAAAAAAAGCAGAAAAGCTCGTCCGCAAAGGCCGCTGCCCAGCAAGCCCGTGAAAATGAAATCACCAAATTAGGCAAACCTTTTTGGTGGATGATGCTGATGTTTATTTGCTCGGTATTGTATTTGTTCCCTGAGGCGGTATTTAATGCAGCGCTAACTGATGTGGCAGGCGGCAAAAACTCCAGCGAAGATGATTTACGCGCGGTTGAATTATTTGGCCGAACCATCAGTGGTATTGGTGTCACCCTGTTGTTGGCCGATATGCTATTAAAGGGCAAACGAGTCGCACGTGTAGGCCGAGCCATTGGCTACTTCGCCTTGATTGCAATCTTGGTATGGCCAACGGTGTTTTTTGGGCAAAAATGGCTGGTTGATCATTTTATTATTGATGCCTCGTCACCGTCTGAGCGTCAACAAGCTTATTTATCTCAAGTATTACGCAGTGCGTTGATTGAAAAGTCAATCCAGTTTGAAGGCATTGATTACGACCCTGACTCTGACCATAACGCCACAGAAAAAACCTTCTTATCGGTGTTTGGTGGCTTAGTTTACGCTGACGATAAACTGGTCGATGATCTTAAACAAAAGAAGCGCATGATCATGGAAAAGTTTGTCCGCGATCGCGCGTTGTCTCGCTTTGACGAGCACTACGCAAACTATGATGAGTTTCGTCATTCACTGCGGGATAATTACAAAGAGTATGCTCAAGGTTCTAACGAATACAACCAAGCACTGGCAAGCTCACCTGAACGCTCAAATGAGTATTGGCTAGATACTCAAAATCAAGTGAAACAAGGTTGGGGTAAGTATCAAAAAGGCGTTAGCGCTTATGAAGCTCGAGTTGAATCTAGAGCGCAAAAAATCGCCCCTAAAATGTATGATTTTTTTGAGCGTCGCAATAAATGCGGCGACATGAAAAAAGGCAGCCGTAAAAACAGCTGTTATGAACGTTTACAAAAGGGCTACGACAAAGAAATCGCTAAATACAGCATTCCTTATATTCCCCCTGATGATTGGTTAATCCGAGAAGAAATTTCGACGTCTGAAAATGTCGGTAACTCTATTATCACCGGCATCATGACGTTTGGTTTATTTACCGCGATGCAAGCAGCTGATGCTGCGACGGGCGGCGATGCAGGCTTTAAAGATCATCGTATGGTCTATACCAATGATGTTAACCACTATAAGAATGTGTTGATGGTGAAAATGGAACCTGACTTTGTCAAAGAATCAGGTGGTTACCCATTAGGAATTTCGTCTATTCATGAATTTAGACATCATGAATTAACCAGCCTTAAAGTGAATAAAACCCTCAAACAAAAAGGTTTGTCTTTACCCACCACTTGGGTGATGGCTGATCGCACCAGTTTTGATAATGCCGTTGCCAAAAAAGTTCGCCAAGAAGCGGATAAACGCTGGCGCTCAAGCATGAAAAATAAAGGCTTAGATATGCCGCCTAATTTGAGTTGGTCACAATTCCAAAAGCAAGGCGACATTCAAAAACGTATCGAACGGAAAATGAAAGAGCTTTATGTTAGCCCAACCCTCGCAGATTGGAATAACCGCGAATTTAAGCAGCGTATTATTGAGCCTAATATTCAACGTAAAACCACAGAGTACCTTAATGTACTTGAGGCCCAGCAAGCTGAATTTGCTGATGGCGGCGCATTTGAATCAACGGGTAAATCTGCACTGCGCGCAACCATAGTGCCACCTATATCCATGTCGATTAGCTTAGCATTAGTGTTATTAACGGTATTAAAACTGCCGATGAAAGCCGTTGAGTTGGTCCAAGCTAAGCAAGCCAATAAAACCAATGCTGAACCCGCCGATGGTAAACAAAAAGCCAAAGCAGGTTACATTAAAGGCGGAATTTCTGCGGTGTTATTGTTGTCGATTTTTATCGTACCAATCACCGTGAGTAGTAACCAATACACCATGAAAGATTCCGCTATGCATTACTTTTTTGAGCAAATGGAAAACAATGACTCTGCCAGTATTTCATTCGCACTTAAATGGTTATTGGTGACTCAGCCTATGGTGCAACCTATTGGTGCTCGGATCGATGAACACCTAATGATTACTCGGGGATTTGATGCGATTAGCGAGCCGATTAACCGCTTTGATTTAGCCATCATGCCAGAGCATGAAACCAGCTCTCATCCAAGCTCAGCATCTGTAGCTAAAGCCTTATTGCCACTCACAATTACTACTAATATTAGTGGTGCGAATATCGCCGTAATGAACATAAAACCGAAATATGCGGCAGGTATGATGCTGCCGCCTGGAGGCTATGACATTAAAGTGTCAGCTAATGGCCATCAAGCTGTTAGAAAATGGGTATACCTCAAGGCCGATGAAACAGATTTCACCATAAAGTTATAAAACGAACGACCAGTTTAACGTCACATTCACGCATTGATTGATAGGAAGTATTACGTGAGTAAATTAGAACAATTCCAAGAGTTTATCCGCAATAACGGTAAAGACTTAACGGGTGTAAATGTACCCGTTGTATTAAGCGACGAACAAACAAAACTACCAGAGCTCAATTTTACCTTTGGCTGGACCATTGAGATCGGTGTTACAGAACATGAACACGGCGGCCATTGCCCTTCTGGGATAAAATCTGGCTCGGCATCAAATGCCTATAGTTGTGCTAATGATACTGCTAAACAATATGTTAGCGGTCAAAATAGCTTGTTCAACGATCGCTTCCTTAAAATCCTCGGCCCTGATATTTCTGAGAATTTTTTGATTAAAGATAGGGGCTTAAAATCAGCTCCTGAGACTTATGTAGGCAGTAAAGTCTGTTATACCTGTGACGGTACAGGTAAAGATACTTGTTCTAGTTGTCATGGTCGTGGCAGTACTTCTTGTTCAAGTTGCGGCGGCAAGGGCCGTAATCATGTCACTCGTTATGAAAACAATCGCACCATTCATACCACGGAGTCATGTTCAGCTTGTTGGGGGAGCGGTAGTAATACTTGCGGCGGATGTGGCGGAAGTGGCAAGGTCACTTGTCGCACTTGTGATGGTGGTGGTTATCTCTACTTTAGTTACACCATTGACGGTAATGCAATACGCAGCACAAAGTGGGCTTATAACACCAATGATTACCATGAATGGACTACCGATTACGTTAAGAAAACCGGCCTAAAACTCGTTCACCAACTAACTGAAGTCACCGAAGTTAATGTAGAAGGTGCGTTAGATGGTTGCACCTTTATATATGCGTTTACCGCTAACCTGCCTACTTTGCAATTTACTGCCAATATCGATCAAGTTGATACCACAATGTGCTTTGCTGGGAGCAATAATAACACCCACGATGCCGGTGGTGTTTACGATCCAGCAGTGTGGAGTGTGGCCAAGCAATTAGGTGGCGGTAGTCAATCAACTGATAAATCGGTACTGGCAACGCCTGCGATTAAAGACATCATTGAAGCTAGCGAAACCAAAACAAAAATTGGATTACTGGAAGAGAACTGGGTTTCTAATGATATTAAAGAGGCTGTGGTCTCCAATTATCAGACCTTAGTGACCCAGCTTAAAAAACAAAGTGTTAAAGGTATTGCACCTAAAATGTTTGGCGGCTTGATCAGTTTCACTTTTCTATTCCTTACTTTAGGCATTTTATTCGCTGCCATGTACCCCACTTTTGCACAAGATTCTGCATACCGCATGAGTGTACTACAGCTTCCTGAATGGTATTTTGCATTACTAACAATGAAGTTTGCCTTATTTGGCCTGCCTGCTTTATGTAATTACTTATTCTTTTTTGGCTTTTTCTGGCTGAGCTTTCAATGCGTCAAAAAGTGGTATTGGAAGAACATTGGCCCTGGGAAGACATGGTTACTCGCATTCAGTTTAACCATACTCGTCCCACATATTGGGTTCAGCTTGTTCTATAACGGGCTTGAAGTTATTAACCATCCATTAGAAGTAACCAATGCATTATTGGCAGCATCAATATTAGTGGGCTTTTACTTTATGATGTTTGGCGCTAAATTGCCTAACAGATGGTATACCAAGTTACTTGGGTTCATCGCTGGTATTGGTGCCTTCTGCGCCATGCATTACGGCCTGTATTTATTGAATACTCGAGTCGGTTTTATTGAAAACCATGGAAGGTATCCGCATGAATTATTGGAGTTTTTACATCCTGGCACTCGATTCATGGCCGAAAACCTAGTTGAATGGGCCATGTTATCAGTAATATTTGCCTACTTCCTTACACGTCGCCAATTCTGGCTAAAAGCCAAATGTTTAGTTGCTGAATACGACAGCCCAGTATTACTAAAATCAATGAACATGGAAAAATAACCCATCATTGCTAAGTAATACACAATTGAAAAACGCAGATTATGGGTAACCTAATCTGCGTTTTTTTATCTTACAACTGATTAATTCTCGTCATATAAGCAAATGCTGCTTAAACAGTTGATTATCTTCTTTGAAATTTTGCTTTATCGCGATAACCTGAAAACGGTTTCCTTATTAATAACGCCTTTTTATCTTTCATTTGTAAGTGATGGAGTACTTCCTACCTATGAGCATGACGCGTTTTATGACTAATTCAGATGAGCAGCCATTAACTCAAGCTGCAAATCAAACCTCAATTACCTATTTTTCCTCTAGCAGCACTGCAACTGATCCTGCGGTATCTCATCAAATAATGTTGGAAAATGACTCTTTTACCGATCCTTCATTATCTGAGCCTATTTTTGATAGTAATGATATGAGTCGTGACAATATACGTCGCCATATCAGGCAGCAACGTAATGGGATTTCAGCAGCGGATCAAAATCAATTGGCTTTAATTGCCAGCCGTCACTTGTTAGCCGAAATTCAACGGATTTCTGCTAAGCGGGTCGCACTGTATTTAGGTTTTGATGGCGAATTAGCAACGGGCAAGTTAATTGAAGCGTTATGGAAACATGATGTTGAGGTGTATTTACCGCGCTTGCACCCTTTTGCTAAGGGCCATTTACTGTTTATGCGCTACACCCCGGATACCCAGATGATTAACAATCGCTATGATATTGCTGAGCCTAAGTTAGATATCCGCCATATGGTTACAGTAAACCAACTAGATATGATTGTGACCCCATTAGTGGCCTTTGATGATCAAGGTAACCGTATGGGGATGGGCGGCGGATTTTACGATCGCACCCTAGCACAAGTAACTGACAATAAACCTCTGGCTGTAGGTTATGCCCATGACTGCCAACAAGTGAGCTTTTTGCCAATAGAGTATTGGGATGTGCCCTTACCGGTGATCATTACGCCAACGAGAAGGATTTTCTCAGCACATTTGGGGTAATGCGCAGTTGGGTTAATGAAAAGTTGGATTAATGAAAAGTTGGATTAATCAAAAGTTAGCTTAATCAAAAGCTAGCTTAATCAAAAGCTAGCTTAATGAAAAGTTGGATTAATCAAAAGTTAGCTTAATCAAAAGTTAGCTTAACTAAAAGTTGAGGGATACGCTCAAGATTTGGCATTGCCAATATTGACTGAGCGCAAAAGTCAGCTTAACCAACTACAAACTCAACTTAGGTTGAATAAAGTCGATGAAGGCAGAGATCCGCTTGGCGACTGTGGAGGAACGATAGTACACAGCGTTGACCTGTTCCCTTGCTGTATTAGATAGCTTTTGTGTCTCTAGTATCGATATCAATCGCCCAGCTTCAATATCTTGTTTGACCATAAAACCAGATAAACACGCAATGCCATTACCTGCAATCGATAACTGACGCACCGTCTCTCCGTTGCTGGATGAAAAACTCGGGTTAAGTGCTTCAAATCCTTTTAACGGCCATTGATTGAGTGCTTTTGAGCCTGTTAAACCTATGGTGTCGTGTGCGCTTAAATCGGCAGTTTGCATCGGTATGCCTCGAGTAGCGAGATATTCTGGTGCTGCCACTAAGTACAAGGCGCTTTTACCCAGTGCTCTAGCGTGTAATGAAGAATCTGATAAATGACCGATGCGAATGGCTAAGTCGGTGCGTTTTTCAATTAAATCGACAATGCCTTCATTGGAGCTTAGCTCTAATTGAATGTTAGGGTATGCCTGATTAAATGACTTTATGAGTGGCACAAGTTGATGGAATACAAATGGGCTAGCGGCATCCACGCGTAAGCGCCCTTGGGGCATTTCTTTTTGAGCCATAAGATCATCTTCAGCCTGTTGGATCTGCTGCAACCCTGTGCGAATTGAATCAATAAAACGTCGCCCCTCGTCAGTAACATTCACGCGTCTGGTGGTGCGATTAAGAATAGACACGCCCAACTGCTTTTCAATTTTACTCACCGCACGCGATACCCTTGCAACTTGAATATCCAGTGCTTCTGCTGCTGCAGAAAACCCTCCGGTATCTACCACGGTCAGTAAGATGGTTAAATCATCGGATCTTGTCAGCATGTCTATACCCTTAATCTTTCAATGTCATTTCACCTCTTCATTATAACCATTAATGACAAAAGTAATTTGTAAAAAGCACTATTTTTAGCAAATAAGCTTATCGGCATAATAGCGTCATTGAAACAAAACACGCACTGAAGTTAATTACTTGAATGAGACAATATTATGCCTTTAGCACTCCTTGCATTGACGCTTAGCGCCTTTGCTATCGGTACCACTGAATTTGTCATCGTCGGCTTAATTCCGACTATGGCTGCCGATTTAAATGTCACTCTGCCATCAGCAGGGTTACTTGTTAGTTTATATGCATTAGGGGTCGCCATTGGCGCTCCTGTGCTAACAGCCCTTACGGGTAAATGGAATCGCAAACATGTGTTACTTGCCGTAATGGCATTGTTTGTAGCCGGCAACTTCTTGGCGTGGCAATCGCCTGATTACACTACCTTGATGCTGGCGCGAATACTCACAGGTTTAGCCCATGGTGTTTTCTTTTCGATTGGTTCAACCATTGCGACAGGCTTAGTGCCAAAAGAAAAAGCTGCCAGCGCTATTGCCATTATGTTTACCGGCCTCACTGTAGCCTTGGTGACAGGGGTACCGTTAGGTACTTACATTGGCCAGGAATTCGGTTGGCAAGCCACCTTTTTAGTCGTCGCTGTACTGGGTTTAATCGCTCTCATTGGTAGCGCGATATTAGTGCCTAATAACTTAAAACAGCCACCAGCGGCTAAGTTATCGGCTCAAGTTAAAGTATTAACTCAGCCACGCTTATTGCTGGTATACGCGATTACTGCTTTGGGTTATGGCGGCACATTCACCGCTTTTACTTTTCTAGCGCCAATTTTAGAGCAAGTTTCAGGTTTTAATCCTGATGCGATAGCACTGATTATGTTGGTTTATGGTGTTTCGGTAGCCGTCGGTAATATTTGGGGCGGTAAAATGGCAGATAAAATGGGCCCGATTAAAGCGCTAACCATCATATTCTCTGGTTTGGTAACGGTATTGATCATGTTTAACTTTGCCGCTGTTAACCCTGTGACTGCTGTAATCACTATCTTGATTTGGGGCGCATTTGCTTTCGGTAATGTCCCTGGTTTACAGGTATACGTAGTCAAGTTAGCTGAAAAATACACGCCAGATGCCGTTGATGTGGCTTCAGGTTTAAACATCGCCGCATTTAACGTCGGTATTGCATTAGGCGCTTGGGGCGGCGGATTAATTGTGGCTAACGCAGGCTTAATGCACACCCCTTGGGTTGGCGCTGTGATTGTATTGATCGCACTGGGATTAACACGTTTAAGTGGCCGACTAGATAACAAGACGGCAGGTTTAAATACAAAGGCTCAATCTGACACTCAAAGCCTATGCTCTGACTAACTTTTGGTTGTCATGACATAATGTTTTAGTGACGGCATAAATAGGCTAAGCCTTCCGCTTAGCCTATCTTCACTGAACATCGTGATATCATCATTAACCGACAACATAGCCCAGTATTTTAAAGGCTACTTTAACTGCCTACCACCATCTACCGCATAACTTCTGCCAGTGACATATTGGCTCGACAACAAATAATCCACTAGCTCGATAATCTCACTATTACCCGCCTCTTTTGGCAATATCGCTTTAGCTAATGCTTTGGTTTTATATGCCTCGTCATCACCTTCGTTAAACAAAATCATTGCCGGCGCAATAGAGTTCACTTTTACTGCTGGGGCTAATTTGGCAGCAAAGGATAAGGTCATATTGTGCAGCGCCGCTTTACTGGCCGCATAAGCAATGTGTTTCTGACTGCCCTTTTCAGCGACGTAATCTGTAATGTGGATAATGTTACTGCTACCGACACTTTCGCCTGCTGAGGCGGTTAACATGTCAGCTAAGGCAAGGTTTATTTGATAAGGTGCGCTGACATGAATGTTCATCATTCTGGTCATGATATCGGCAGAGGTGATGTCAGCACTGGTTTTATCGTTATGCCAATCAGATGCGTTATGAATAATGCAATCTAACCCTTGATGCTGCGCCTTAATTCGAGTCAGCATGTCATCGATTTCAGCGGGTTGGCATAAGTCGCACTGATATAAATCAGCCCCTAGTTCTAACAACTCTTCGATTGATGGATAGTGACATCTGAAAGTGCCAATCACATTAATATCTTGGGCAATAAAGTGTTTTGCCAATGCATAGCCAATTCGTTTGCCGACACCGGTAATCAGTATGGTTTGTTTCATTTGGGATCTCTTATTCTTGTGTTAATCCAAATCTGCTTTATGGATATTAAAAAATAAACTCGAAAAAAACAAAGGCCATTAGCACTGACTAATGGCCTAATCATCATTGATGACTTTTTATAGACTTATCTTTTGTAGCTTTTGTGAACTTAGATTTTGTAAACTCAGCTTTTGTAAACTTAGTTTGTAAAATCAATTTTAAGTTATAAAAGACAAGTTAGCTTATTTAACCCTTAGAGAAAAACTCTGCCCGTGAAGCTGGATTATTTTTAAAGCATCCACCCAGAGCTGACGTTTTAGTGTGGGATTGAGTATCCATAATCCCACGAGACTTAACGCAGTAATGGGTAGCATTAATGCTTATCGCTACATCATCGGTTTCAAGTAAGGTTTGTAGCGCTACTAGCACTTGCTGTGTCAGGCGCTCTTGTACTTGAGGACGTTGGGCAAAAAATCGCACCAGTCGATTGATTTTGGATAAGCCGATAATTTTCTTTTTCGGCAAATATGCTACATCAGCTACACCATCAATGGTGATAAAGTGGTGCTCACAAGTACTCACGACACTGATATCACTGACCTTAACCATTTCCTCAACGCCCATCTTGTTGTCTATTTGGGTCACTTTAGGAAATTGATGATAATCAAGCCCTGAGAAAATCTCATTAACGTACATTTTTGCAATCCGATGCGGCGTTTCGCATAAGCTGTCATCAGTTAAGTCCAATCCGAGAGTTGAAACAACTTCAGTCATTAAGCCTTGGATACGTTCAATTTTTTGCTCATTAGTCATGTCATTTTCAACTAATGGCGTTTCAAGACCTCGCTCAATTAATACTTGCTGCACTTTGCGTGCTTCTTCTGAAATCATGTGTTTTCCTTATGACAACCCGTGCCAAATAAAAACCACACCGTTACGTGAAAGCTTGCTAGGCGATCGCTTATTTGCGCTGCTCTAAAGACAGTGAAACAGAGTCGGCAAAACGTAAAGCATGAGGTTTATCAATCGTTACTCGTGACATGGTAATAGATGGGTGTTCACTACAAATAGCCAGTACATCTGCTACTAGCTTTTCGAGCAATAAGAAACGCCCTTCTTCAACATGTTGAATAACTTTTTTAGTGATAACTTTATAGTTTAGTGCATCAGCAACATCGTCGGTTTCAAATGACTTGTCGGCTGGATATTGGATCTCAATATTGATCACAACATCTTGCTGTTTTTCACGTTCGTCTGGGTTAAAACCAATAAAGGTACGTAAACGAAGATTTGTTACTTTAATCATTGCTTGGCTAATAGACATAGTGAGCCTCTTGTAAATACATAAACGTGATACGTGAGAATGAGCAAGTTAGATCACATAAAAAAGAGCCAACGTTTCACCGTTGACTCTTATAGTTATAGCGATAAATCGCTAGTTTTGCTAACTAAAACTCTTTGTAGTTTCTATACTTAACTTTAAATATGATCAGATAGAACACTGGCACAATGATCAATGTCAGTATGGTTGCCACACCTAAACCGAACATTACCACGGCAGCCAACGACTCAAAGAAGGCATCGGTTAATAGCGGTAACACCCCTAAAATAGTCGTAATTGCCGCCATACATACTGGCCTTACACGGCTCACTGTTGAGTTAAATACTGCCTCAAAAGTTTCGATCCCATTATTAATATCGGTATTGATTTGATCCAGTAATACAATGCCATTCTTAAGTAGCATGCCCGATAAACTCAGCATCCCTAACAGCGCCATAAAGCTAAATGGTTTATCTAAAATCAATAAACCTGAGGTAATACCAATAATCGCAAGCGGTACACAAGCCCAGATAACTAACGGCTTTCTAACAGAGTTAAATAGGAACACCGTAATTAAGAACATGAACAAGAACCCTAATGGCAGCGTCGCAAATAATGACTCCTGCGCATCACTTGAAGATTCATACTCACCGCCCCATTGCAGCTCATAACCCACAGGCAGCTCCAATGCTTCAACTTTCGGCTTAATGGTTTTAAATAGCTCTGCAGGTAAAATGTCATACTCAAAATCAGTATCAGCAAATACCGTTAAGGTACGCTTACGATCCCGGCGTTGAATAATCGGATCTTCAAACTTCACTTCAAAACCATCGACAACTTGCTGCAGCGGTACAAACGCGCTCAGTGCTGGGCTCCAGATGCGGATGCTTTCCATTGACTCGATATCAATACGTTCATCTTCTGGTAGCCTACCGATAATAGGCAGCAGTGTTGTTCCTTCTCGATAAACACCAATTTGCATGCCAGTAAACGAGAACTTCAATGCCTCATCAACTTCACTTTTTACAATACCTAAACGACGCGCTTGGGTTTCGTTAAAGCGTGGTGCAATGTATTTCACTCGCTCACGCCAGTCATGACGTACATTGACTGTGGCGGGGGTGGCATTAAAGATTTCCATCACTTGTGCGGCAATACTACGCAATACATCTGGGTCGGCGCCACTAATGCGCGCTTCTATTTTCGCATCCGTTGATGGACCAATTTCAAGACGCTTAAATTTAAGCTGCGCTTGAGGGTAATCCGTTTCAACATCCTTCCTGAACTTAACCATTACATCGGTTAAGGTTTCAAAGTCAGTCGTACGAATAGAAATTTGCGCATAAGATGCGTAATTCTTTTCAGGTGAGTACGTCAGCAAAAAGCGCGGGAAACCTTTACCTATGGTCGAGGCGACAAATTCCACATTATCAAGCTCAACCGCGATGCTCTCCATGCCTTCGACAACCGTTTGGGTTTCACGTATATCCGTGCCTTCAGGCATCCAAACATCAACTAAGAATATCGGAGTCGTTGAAGGTGGAAAGAAGGATTGTTTAACGTATGCAAAACCATAGATAGAGATACAAAACGCAATCACTACTGAGATAACACTGACCCAGCGAAAGCGCATACATAGATCGAGCAGCATTTTATAAAACACAAAAAATGCGCCGCCATAAGGATCTTTTAACTCACCTTCTACTTTCTCACCCTCTGCGCCAAAAAATAGCTGCGCAAAGAAAGGCGTAATCGTAATTGCGGTAATCCAAGATAAGAATAACGAGAACAACAATACCCAGAATAGCGAACCGGCAAATTCACCTGTCGAGTCAGGCGATAAGCCAATAGGGGCGAATGCGGTAATCGCAATCACTGTTGCGCCTAAAAGTGGCCACATGGTTTGCTTTACAATAGCTTGAGCTGCTTCTAGTGTTGTTTGCCCTCGTTGCCTGCCAATGAGGATCCCCTCGACAATCACAATGGCATTATCCACCAGCATCCCCAGTGCAATAATAAGCGCACCTAATGAGATCCGCTGCAGCTCAATTTCGGCTTGTAGCATCAACATAAAGGTACCTAGGCAGGTTAAAAATAAGATTAACCCAATTAAGATACCAGACTTGAAGCCCATAAATACCAGTAACACCCCGACCACAATCACCACTGCGGCAATCAGATTCCACACAAAGCTGCCTACTGAAGCGTCCACTTCGTTTGGTTGGTTGTACATGGTTTCAATGACCATCCCAGCTGGGCGGACACTTTCAATGCTCGCCAGTTTGGCATCAATCGCTTTACCAACTTCAACTACATTTACCCCAGTTGAAAATGAAATACCGATATTAATGGCATCGTGTTGATCAAATTTAAGTAGATTGGTTGGAATGTTTTGAAAGCCACGAGAAACCGTTGCGACATCTTTCAAATAGATAAGCTTGTTGCCCTGGGTGCCAGGAATAATTAATTCTTCAAGCTCGCTGACGGACTTAAATCCGCCACTGGTGCGGATTTTTAAGTTGTCGGCTGACACTCTGATATTACCCGCATCAGACACCATATTTTGCGAGTTAAGCAAATTTTGGATTAATGAAGGATCAATGTTAGAACTAGCCGCTTTGTTCAGTGACATCTCAACAAAGACTTGCTCTTGCTGATTACCTGCAAGAGAAACTTTACCCACACCAGGAACTAACTCAAGTTCACGTTTTACATAATCAACATAATCGAGAATATCTCGGTAGCTATAGTCTGCTCCGCTGACCATCAACATGATGCCGTATACATCACCAAAGTCATCATTAACGATCGGTGTTTGACCCCCTGGCGGTAAACTGGCTGACATGTCGTTCACTTTACGACGTAATTCGTCCCATATCTGCGGTAGCTCTTCTGGGCCGTATACATTTTTCATGGTCACGGTGATTTGTGACATACCAGAAGTACTTAATGAGCGAATGTAATCCACATATGGCAAAGCTTGAATCGCCTTTTCAATGGGATATGTCACTTCTTCTTCAACTTCTGTTGAAGTCGCCCCCGGATACAGCGTTACCACAACGGCATCTTTAATCGTAAATGGTGGATCTTCTAACTGACCAAGACCGGTGAATGCCATTAAACCGCCAATCAATAAGATTAAGGTAAACATCCAACTGATAACGGTATTTTTAACAAAGTAACCTGCAATATTCATAAGACACATTCCTTTGTTTTCGCTGTTAGTAAGTCACTATTGTGGCCATAAGAGCCCATTAATATTCCCATCATTTAGGCTCCTTCTATCAGCTTTACACGCTGACCTTTCACTAACCTTGCGGCGCCAGTCGTAATAATCGTCAATCCATCTTCAAGGCCACTGGTGACTTCAATATCATTTCCGACAATCACCCCTAGCGTCACTGAGCGATATTCAATTGATTTATCACTTGGGTTATAAAGCCAGACACCACTTGCTTGGGTATTGATATCGCTACCGTCTTGCATGACCACGGCTTCAATAGGCACTAGATACTCTCGATTATAGGTGTATGTCATATCACTTAAGTTGACTTCAACTTTGGCAGGCATACCTTCCAATACTTTGTACTTAGGGTCTAAATCGACAGCTATGGTGGCAATGTAAGTTGATGTTAGTGGGTCTTTTTCGGTATTAACTTCAAGTAAACGCCCTTCAAATGTCGTATTAGGAAACGCTTCAAAGCTCACTTTTAGTCGTACCTGCTGCTTTCTGTCCTCTTCCTTTTTAGACACTGCAATCAGTACGTCAGGGATTTGCACATCGACTTCGATTCGCTCAACCTTTTGCATGCTCAATACCGACACTCCCGGTTGAACGTTTTCAAAAGATTCCAAAAATACATCACTGACAATGCCTGAAAATGGTGCTCTAAGTTCGGTATACTGCAAATAGAGTTCAGCTTGTTTCTCTTCCGCTTTAGCCACCAAATACTGTGCATTCATTTGATCATACTCAGATTGTGCCATCAGCTTACTATCAACCAGCTGTTTGCCTCGCTGGGCTTGCTTATAACTGACTTCTTTTCGGGCTTGTCGGTCACTCAATGCGATTGTAAAATCCCGTTTTTCTAGCACTGCAAGCAGCTCGCCTTTTTCAACCACTTTGCCTTTGGTTGCAGGTATTCGCTCAATTCGCCCTTCGACTCGAAATGACAGGTTAGTTAAATCCTGCGCTCTTGCAACGCCATTAAACTCTCTGATCACTTCATTATTAGCACGGGGTAAAGTGTAAGTTTTTACTAAGGTTTCAGTTGGCTCTATGGTCACTTTCGGCGTACATGCTGTTATAGCAATAAGGCTTACTAATACCGCTAAGGTGTTTCTCACTTTATGACTCACCAGTTTATGAGAAGAAATTTTCTTATGAGTAGAAAGTATCTTATGAGGAAAAAGTGTCTTCATCTTATAATCCTCGCTCTTTAATCCATTTAACCGCAGACTGACCATCCTTGAGCTCGCTTGCTCCAGCAACCACTAACCAATCACCATCATTTAAACCTGTCATTAATCGAGTGCCTTGTAATGTCACAGCCACTTTTTTTATCCGCTTCTCTTCTGGTAACCAAACAAATACGAAAGTATCTTGGTTTTCTTTAACCATTGCACCAGCAGGAATTTTGGGGTGAGCATCTGCCGTTCTTGCGGGCAGTTTAACTTTCACCTGCGCTGACATCCCGGGAAGTACATTAAGTTCATCTGGCATAGGTAAAGTAAGAATGATGGTGTAACTGCTGGTCGTTGGATCCGCAACCGTGTTTAGCTCTTTGAGTTTTGCCGCATACCAGTGATCGCGACTATCAAATTTCACTTCGATATTATTGATATCTTGTAAGCTCTTATCTGATTTTTGTAGAAATCCAATAAACTGTTCGGGTAACTGAAAGCTAATATCTGCTGCGGACTCAGTGCGGATCCCCATCACCTCTTCTTGCATTTGCACAAACTCAAACTCACGCTTCATCCGCTTAGAAATCACCCCTTGATAGGGTGCGATTAAATTAGTGTACGTCACGTCAGCTTTAGCTTTATCCAACGCTGCTTGGGCAATAGTGTAATCACTCTTTGCTTGGTCATAATCATTACGAGATACAACACCTTGCTCAACCAAGGACTCATTACGCTCAAAAAGTACTTTAGCCAATTCAAACTGCGCTTGGGCGACGGCTAATTGCTGCTGGTATATATCACTATCCAGTGTCGCCAAAATATCACCCGCTTTGACAGGATCACCGGGTCTCACCAATATTTGGGCTATTTCACCTGACACACGAAAAGATAAAGCCGCTTTTTCAGATGCTTTAACTTCTCCTGGTAAAAAGCGCTCACGGTATTCTGTGCCGATATCGACTTGTTCCACTTTGACAGGTCTTGGAATGCTAGAAACACTAGTGGCTTCATCGCTGCTTGCAGCGGCGGCGGAAAAAGTAAAAAGACAGGAGAACGTCGTGGAGGTTATGAGTAAAAAAGAAGCAAACTGGTTGAGTTTCTTCATATTTTGTTCCATCAAAAAGTGAGCAATTAACTCGATAGTAACACTCAATACCTTGGCATTAAAGGTGCGCTGATACTCATAAGAGATCTATTGTGTGACATTGAGCGTACCCATAATGACTATTAATAAATCTGAAAGAGGTCTCACAATGGAATTAAGAATTTTTTACGATAGCGCGTGCCCATTGTGCAGTAATGAAATGGAGCAACTTAAAAAGTATGACCGCTTGCATAAAATTGAACTGGCGGATCTAAATCAGCAGGGTTTTGAGCAAAAGTATCCTCATATTGATTTAAGTGTGGCTAATAAGATATTACATGCTGAAACCAACACGGGTGAAATCCTTACAGGCTTAGATGTGACAGCTAAAGCGTGGGCATTAACCGGCAAGCACAAATGGATACAGTTACTCAGGTTGCCTTGTGTCAAGCCTTTTGCAGATATCGCTTATCGAGGTTTTGCTAAAAATCGCTATAAAATTTCTTACTTATTAACAGGTCAACAGCGCTGTGAAACAGGCAGCTGCAACTTAAAATGAATCAATCAAATTACTTGAATCAATCGAGCAACTTGAATCCATCGAGTAACTTGAATACATCGAGTAAGCAGACTCAATCGATTAATAAAGCAACCTAGGTGGTGTCAATGCTCAACAGCACTCAATCAGCCATCATCATTGGCGCATCATCAGGTATTGCAAGCGCCATTGTTGATCAATTAATTGCAAATAATGACATCGAACAAATCATTACTGTCAGTCAAAGTACACAATACCAAGCTACTGTGACTGATGCGATTAAGAATAAGGTTAATCTGCAGCATATGGTTTCAGATTATACAGCTGAAAGCATAGCAAAAATTTGCGATTCCTTAGCCCCAATCAAAGGCCATATCGTTAACGTGTTTATCTGTAATGGTAGGTTACACAATCAAGTTGATAAGCAAGCCAACGGCAGCTCTACTGCTGAGGTTCAATCCCTGACAAGTTCAAAAGACACAACATCGAGCCCATTACTTGCGCCAGAAAAGCGCTTAGAAGAGATTAATCCAGAATCGATGCAGGCACTATTCCATTCAAACACCATAGTGCCGATGATGTGGCTACAACAACTTACTACATTGCTTAAAGGTAAACAGCCTTGCATCATAACGGTATTAAGCGCCAGAGTGGGCAGTATCAGTGATAATCATTTAGGCGGCTGGTATAGCTATCGTGCATCGAAAGCGGCATTAAATATGCTAATCAAAACCACTGCAATTGAATATGGCCGCAGAGCTAACAACGTCAAACTGATTGCGTTTCATCCTGGTACCACAGACACTGATTTGTCAAAACCATTTCAACACAACGTACCCGAAGGAAAACTGTTCACAACTAGGTTTGTCGCACAACAATTACTGACGATTCATCAAGGGTTATCATTCAATCATGAAGCGGAATTTCTAGACTGGCAAGGTAAAACAATACCTTGGTAAACAATAGCTTGATAAACAGTAGCTTGATAAACAGTAGCTTGATAAACGGTATCTTGGTAAACAATACTTTGATAAACGGTAGCTTGGTAAACAATAGCTTGATAAACAGTAGCT
>NZ_MCUF01000037.1:69032-103736 GCF_002873615.1 Shewanella sp. 10N.286.51.B7 | reverse complement strand
CAGTAGCTTGATAAACAGTACCTTGGTAAACAATACCTTGGTAAACAATACCTTGATAAACAATACCTTGATAAACGGTACCTTGGTAAACAATACCTTGATAAACGGTAGCTTGGTAAACAATACTTTGATAAACAGTAGCTTGATAAAACTCTGCGACACCAAGAGCATGATGGTACTTTTGCTAAGAATTCAATGATCAAACAGGCACAAAAAAGCGAAGCATTACGCTTCGCTTTTTTAGTCAATAAGCGAAATGCTTATTTAACGAATTCAACACCTAGGTTGATATCGCCTTTTAGAGTATCAAGCATTGCATCACGTGCATTGGCTTCAAACGCGCTAACTTCGCCGTATGGAAGAACTTTTTCAACGCCGTTTTTGCCTAGTACTACAGGCTGTGCGAAGAATTCAGCATGTTCACTGCCGCCATCTACGTATGCACACTCAACAACGTTTGCTTCACCTTGAAGACCACGTACTAATGATAGACCGAAACGACATGCCGCTTGACCCATTGAAAGTGTCGCACTACCGCCACCCGCTTTAGCTTCAACAACTTCAGTACCCGCATTCTGGATACGTGTAGTAAGTGCTGCAACTTCTTCATCAGTAAAGCTTACGCCTTCAACCTGTGAAAGAAGTGGAAGAATAGTCACACCACTGTGGCCGCCAATAACGTTAATGTTTACATCAGCAACGTTTAAACCTTTAAGGTCAGCAATGAAAGTTTCAGAACGGATAACATCCAGTGTAGTAACACCGAATAAACGATTCTTATCGTAAACACCTGCTTTTTTAAGTACTTCAGCAGCAATTGCAACCGTAGTGTTCACTGGGTTAGTGATCACACCGATTAATGCTTTAGGGCAAGTCGCTGCCACTTTTTCAATCAAGTTACGAACGATACCCGCGTTGATGTTGAAAAGATCTGAACGATCCATACCTGGCTTACGTGCAACACCAGCAGAGATTAACACAACATCAGCGTCAACTAATGCAGGCGTTGGATCTTCGCCAGCAAAACCAGTTACTTCAACGTCTGTTGGGATGTGGCTTAAATCGACAGCAACACCTGGAGTAACAGGAGCAATGTCATAAAGAGACAACTTTGAGCCTGCAGGAAGTTGAGTTTTTAATAGTAAAGCTAGGGCCTGGCCAATACCGCCAGCAGCACCAAGTACAGCTACTTTCATAATTATCTCCAATAACGTTCTAGTGTATGACTTCTAAATGTATGATTCGCAGTTTGTGACATAGATCATATTTCTTGTGGCGTCACATTACTGCATCAGCGAGACAATTTCAATTATCCGTTAGTGGAGTAAGGTGAATTACTTATTCTATGATATGTATATAAATAATCACTGATTTAGCCATTTACACTGTAAAGTGAATTTTTATTCACCGATTTAGCTTATTTCTTGACTTGTGACGTTTATCTATTCAAAATGACCCCGTTTTGTGAATATATTGTATTCATTTTAATTATTACTATAAGACGAAAAAAATATGCCAGCGACCAAGAATCAGGATGAACTCGTTAGAACGTTTAAGTCGATACTAAAGGAAGAGCGCTTTGGTAGCCAAAGTGAGATAGTTAACGCGCTGCAAGCAGAAGGTTTTGGCAATATCAACCAGTCAAAAGTTTCACGTATGCTAAGCAAGTTCGGGGCCGTACGTACTCGAAATGCTAAACAAGAAATGGTGTACTGTTTACCTGCAGAATTAGGTGTTCCTACCGCAGGTAGCCCAGTAAAAAACCTCGTCCTCGACGTTGACCATAACCAAGCAATGATTGTGGTTCGCACCAGCCCTGGCGCTGCACAGTTAATCGCTCGCTTATTGGACTCAATAGGTAAGCCTGAGGGGATTTTAGGAACGATTGCTGGAGATGACACTATTTTCATTTGTCCAGCTAGCATCAAGACTATTGACGATACACTGGAAACGGTTAAGTCACTGTTTAATTACAGCGAGTAATTAAACGATATCGGCGAACTAACCGATGTAAGACGGGAAGTCAGCCAATAAAAAAGCAATGCCATCGCATTGCTTTTTTTGTGTCTGCTAGTTAACAACTAAACAGGTTAGTCATTAGCAAACTGAGCTAAGAAATCTAATGAAGGGGCGAAAAAAGATGAGCCCGTTAATGCTTTAGTGAATTGCATTAAATGATCATGGTTACCATGGCCATCACCGTGCACCATACTGCGAAGCATTTCTTCAAAATGAGTTGGCTTGCTACAGGTCGAGATAAACATTAACCCTTGCTCTTTTAATGAGCCAAACGGCATGCTTTGACGTAGGATTTCCATTGACTTACCATCAGCGTCTTTTAAGTTAACGCGTTTAATATGGCTGGTTAATGGCTTATCTTCAGAAGCATATTCAATATCATCTTGCTTTGTTCGGCCGATAATATCTTCTTGTTTCTTCTGTGGTAGGCGATTCCACTTACTTAAATTATGAGCATATTTTTGCACATGCACATAACTGCCGCCTTTAAATTGATTATCTTCATCAGCGACTAGCGCAACTTCTTGGCGACTACGCCCTTTCGGGTTTTCAGTGCCGTCAACAAAGCCTGTTAAATCACGGCTATCCATGAAACGGAAACCACGTTCTTCTTCAATTAGCTCAACCAAACCTTCAAACATTTGGCTAATTTCATTGGCAACTAAATGCAAAATATCATAACGATCACAGCGGATATGCATGAATAAATCGTACTCAATGGCAGGAGCATCACGATTCCCCTCTTGCATCGCTGGGAATGGACGCAATTGAGCTGGACGCTGTTCACCATAAATAGTGTCCCAATAGTTAGCACCAATAGCGACAAAACCATTAAAGGCACTGTCTGCATATTGATCTGATAACTCGTAAATATATTGGGCTACATTGGCTAAACAAGGACGCAGTTGAGCTTCAACGCCGTCATTTGCATTAAACATCAAGTAGACGCTATGCAAATTTCCTTCAGCACAAACTCCTAACTGTTCGCGAGGCATATTCTGTGTTTCCATGTTGGAATCAACCACCTTTGACAATAATAAGATGCTAATATTGTAAGGTAGTTGAGCAATTTATTCCTTATGCTCTATACGATAATTAACCAATTTAGACTTAGGTCACTAAAATATCACTAAAGGGTGTGCCGATATGGATAAATTCACTTTCTGACCAAGCTTCAATGCAGTTAATTGACTTCTCACTTCGAGCGTTTGTAACCCTACTTTAACCCAATAATGACAAATTGTACCCAGAAAACGCCTTTCGACAATTTCACCATGCCCTTGAGATGCTGGTTGTAAATCAATTTGTTGCGGTCGTAGTAGTAATTCACTTTGGCTATTAAGCGCCAGATTTAACGTTTTAGTACTCTCAATTACCCCTAAAACCGAAGAGACCTGTGTTGGGCTTTTAACCGTAACAGTTAAATAGTTGCCCTCGCCTAAAAACTCAGCCACATAACGCTCAATAGGTTCAGCATATAGCTCTTCAGCTAACCCATGCTGAACAATGCCGCCTTCTTTAAATAAAGCTAACTTATCAGCAAATACAAATGCTTCATCTTTACTGTGGGTAACAAATACTGCGCTAACGTTACGCTGCTTAAGGATTTGCCTGATTTCTAACATCATTTCGCTACGTACTTGCGAATCAATATTTGAAAAAGGCTCATCGAGTAATAGCAGTTCTGGCTGATAAGCCAGCGCGCGGGCAATCGACACTCGTTGTTGCTGGCCACCCGATAATTCATGAGGGTATCGCTTACCTAACCCTTCAAGTTTAACCAGTTGCAACATATCTTCTAGGCGTTCACTGCGTTCTTTTGCAGTTAAGTCTTTTACTCCAAAAAGAATATTGTCGCTCACGGTTAAGTGGGGGAATAACGCATAGTCTTGAAATATCATTCCAATGCCGCGATTTTCACTCGGGACAAACACACCGTCAGCACTTAGCGACTGACCATTGATAGCAATACTGCCTTCACTAATGGCTTGCAGTCCGGCAATCGCGCGAAGTAATGTCGTTTTACCGCAACCACTGGGGCCCAAAAGAGCCACGATTTCACCTTGTTCTAAAGTCAGATTTAATCCTTTGAGAATAACCTGTCCTTGGTAGTCACTTTTTACATTTTGAATGGTCAATGTGGACATATCAGCTCTCTTGCTCCAATGAACGGTTTAGGTAAATCAACGGGATAAGCCCAACAATTACAATCACAATAGCAGCTAAAGCACCATGTTCGAGTTGCTCATCTGAAACGAATTGAAAAACATGGGTCGCAAGGTTTTCAAATCCAATAGGACGTAGTAATAATGCCGCAGGAAGTTCTTTCATGCTTTCGATAAAGACCAGTAACGCGCCAGCAAATATACCTTTACGCAGTAGAGGTAAGTGCACGCGCCATAATAACTGTCGTGGCTTTTGCCCCATGGTAATACTGGCCATATCTAATGAAGGCGATATGCGTTTATAGCTGTTTTCAATACTCCCGATTGAAATCGCCACAAAGCGAACACAGAAAGCAAAAATCAACGCAAACACACTGCCGGTAAATAGCAGGCCTGGTCCACGGGCATCAAAATAGTCATAAATATCATTAATCGCGAAATCAAGATAGGTTAATGGCACTAACACACCGATAGCTAATACGGTGCCAGGGATCGCGTAACCTGTGCTGCTTAACCGAGAAGGTAAAATGTCACTTTTACGCGGGCTCACTCGCCTAATAAACATCATCAGTAAGGCTAAAACAACGCAGATAAAGCTCACAACAGCGGCAATGTATAAGCTATTAAAACTGTATTGCCAAAAACGACTGTTCCAGCTTTCATCGAAATAGTCGATGGCATAACCCGCAAGCACCATAAATGGCAGTAAAAAAGCCAACACAATAAGTAAACTGCAATAGCCAAAAGACACCCAAGCTTTAACGCCTTTAAGGTGATAGCGATCAGACTCAGTTAACCTTGATTGTTTTTGGAATAACTCTTGTTTACGACGGGCAAAACGCTCAAAACCCACCATAGCGAATATGACCAATAGCATGATTGCTGATAATTTTGCTGCCGCTGAAAGGCTGCCATACCCTAGCCAAGTATCGTATACAGCAGTGGTAAGTGTTGGCACAGCAAAGTAGCTTACAGTGGCAAAATCAGCAGCCGTTTCCATGGCAACTAATGCCATGCCAACGGCTAGCGCAGGCCTTGCCATCGGTAAACCTAATCGCCAGAAACTTTGCCAAGGACTACAGCCCATAATACGTGAGGCGTGCAATAAGCTCGAAGATTGCTCCATAAAAGCGGTGCGAGCCAGCAAATAGATATACGGGAATAACACCAATGACAGCATGATAGCTGCACCAGTTAAAGTACGAATATCAGGGAAATAGTAATCTTGAGGGGAGGTCCAGCCAAACACTTGCCTTAACATGCGCTGCACGGGGCCTGCATAGTCAAGCATGTCGGTATAAACATACGCAACAATATAAGCGGGCATTGCTAGGGGCAGTAATAATGCCCATTGAAAATATCGACGAGCAGGAAAGTCACACCTCGCCACTAACCAAGCAGCAGGAACAGCAATGACTAAAGAACCGAGACAAACCTGCAACATGAGCAACAGGCTGTTACTGATATAGGTTGGAAGTACGGTATCAATTAAATGACTAAAAACAGCTTCGTCAGGGAATGTTGCTTGTACTAAAAGTGCAAAAAGCGGCAATATTAATATTACCGCAATCGCATAACCAGCGAGCGACCAGCTTCTGGTTAAGCCTAAGATCATAAATACTTTCCAGTCAGTGCCGCATGATTATCATGCGGCGTAATAAAGCATCCTTACAGATCAAATTTTACTTCATCAAGTAGCTTCACTGCTGCTTGATGGTTTTCTGCTAGCTTAAAGATTGGAAGACTATCAGCTTTGAAGTCACCCCAAGAGGCTACCATTTCAGAAGGCTTCACATCCGCTTTAACCGGATACTCCATATTCACTTCTGCGTAAGATTTTTGAGCTACATCAGACGATAAAAACTCCATTAATTTTATCGCATTATCTTTGTTTGGTGCAAACTTAGCGAGTGCCATACCTGAAACATTGATGTGAGAACCACGGTTTTGCTGATTTGGGAAATTGATATATACCGCTTCAGCCCAGCTCTTTTGCTTAGGATCTGACATCATTTTACCGAAGTAGTAGCTGTTACCGATAGCAATATCACATAAACCTTCTTTCACCGCTTTAACTTGTGCTCGGTCATTTCCTTGTGGCTTACGCGCTAAATTGGCTTTAACACCTTCAAGCCAAGTTTTAGTTTCAGCTTCGCCGTGATGAGCGATCATTGATGCAACTAATGCGATGTTATAAGGGTGTTTGAAGCTACGCGTACAAATTTTCCCTCTGTACTCTTCAGAGGCTAAATCTTCATAACTTAGATCAAGCTTACCGACACGGTCTTTAGAAGAATAAACATTACGAACACGCATAGTCAGCGCATACCAGTCATTTTCTGGTGAGCGATATTGCTCAGGAATATTGTTGTTAAGCGTGTCACTGTTAACATCAACAACTAAGTCTTTTTCGACCAATTCCATAAGGCGCGAAAAATCAGAGGTGAGTACAACGTCAGCAGGAGAAAGACGACCTTCACGAGCAATACGCTCTGCAATACCATCTTTAGCGAATACGACATTGACGTTAATGCCTGTATCCTGGGTGAATTTTTCTAAAATCGGCTCAACAAGAAAAGCTTGTCGGTATGAATAAACAGTAAGATCTTCAGCTGCTGTAGCAGTCATTGATCCCATTGATGACACAGTAGCTAAACCTAACAATGCTAGACTTTTAAACGACTTCATTCCAAATTCTCCTTGGCGTTGCATAACTCACTTCACCTTGTCACAAATATATATGTAACAAAATAGTGAGTGATTGCTTATGGAAATGATAATAATTATCAGTTGCGAAAGGATAATAGATCGCTGCTAAAGGAGCAAGTGTTGTTTATGAATCCATCTTTGAATACCAAGGGGATTTATGTATTTATAAGCAATAAATCATATCCCAAGAGCTGCATAAATTAGATGTCATACAGCTTGTTCAAGGCAGATTACCAATATTTTTCAACGGTGATTTGGCCAGGGGCTCGACGTAAGTTCTTCACTAAACCTTTTTCAATTAATGCTGTTTGCGCATCGGTAATCATTCCAGGATTGCCACAAATCATCACCTGAGAATTATCTTGATTAAGCGCAACTCCAGCTGTCTGTTCAAGAATACCGCTTTGTAATCCATCAGGAATTCGACATGACAAACCACCGCTATATGCTTCGCGGGTGACTAACGGAATAAATATGAATTGGGTTGGGTATTTAGCTTTTAATGCTTCTAACTGTGGTAAATAGGCTAAGTCTTCAATCAAGCGAACACCATACACTAGCACCACTTTATCAAATCGCTGCCAAGGTTCTGCTGTTTCCATCATAGAAATAAATGGCCCAACAGCTGTACCTGTCGCTAAAAACCATAGATGCGGCCCTTGTAAGGCGCCGGTGGGAATTTCATCTAAAGTCATAAAGCCAGCCGCCTTGGTGCTCACTTCAATTGTGTCACCAATACTCAGTGCTTGAAGATCTGGGGAAAGCTGTCCGTCTTCTACAGCAACAGCCAACACTTCGATATAGTCTTTCCCTGGTGGGTTGACCACTGAATAGGCACGCGCAATACGTTTCTCATCACGAATTTGACTCAGCTTGATAAACTGTCCTGCAATAAATGGTTCTACATCTGCTTTGATGCGTAGCGAGAATAACTTCTCATTCCATTCAATACGTTCAATGACGGTACCCGTTGTCCACATAAGCTATTCCTTGAATCTTAGATGAAGAAATCGATTGTATTCATTCAACTTGCGGCGGTGCTGTATTTTGTTTAAAGGTTTCAAGCCCTGCCTGAATTAAACTATAGGTTTGTTCGACCCCTGCTGCAATGTCACCTTCAAGTACTTTCAAACCCGATAATATTTCGGTTGCCTCTTTAAAGCCTTGATCGATAGCACCAGAAATTTTGTCCATAAAAGTATCTAATTGTTCAGAAAACTCCATTTGGCTATTCTGCTGCAGGTGCACCGAAAAGAAATTGGTCGCAAAACTGACTATACGCTCTGCCGTCGCTTCTGGCGAATAATCAACATCGGTTTCTGCTGCTTTTTGTATCGCGTTTTCACCCATTGTAGGTTCAAGCTCAATATTTATCGCATCAATTGCAGCGCGATATAGCAATGCCATCGATTGATCGCCCGCTGCAATACTGACCTTTTCTTGTGCCGCTAAAATACTGCTATTTTTCAACTCGCGGCTTATTTCACTCACTGAAGGTTTTTTTATTTCAGTAGTCTCAGTTAATGGCTTTGAATTCAATTTGTCTGCCGCCTGTTCAGACGGTGATTGACGATTCGATTTAGCATTCATTTGCGTCGGATTATATAACTCCATCACCAGCTCCAATTAACGATTAATTACATTTCAGGTTAGCTCATTTTATCGGCAACTTAATTAAAAACTTAAGCTTTTAGCTTTAATCGGTAAACCATTTTCACAAAGAAAACTGAGCCACGAATATCTGAAGATGAAAATGAGGCTAGAACAATGGGTTAGCTTCATCCATAATCAATTAAGTCAAAAAGTAAACAATTTTACGAATAGCATTCAGCTTAAACGATGCTAAGTTTTGTCACGGTTATCCATTGAACATTTTTAAGGAACAAAAATGCAACCACATTGGTTTATTGTCGGATTAGAGATATTTACTGGGTTATTTTTAGCCTGTATTGCTTTCGGTGTTATCGCGGTTATTTATATGTATATCGTCGATAAAGTACAAACAAAACAGGCGATTCGACATAACTACCCTGTAATTGGCCGCTTTCGATATTTATTCGAGAAACAGGGTGAGTTTTTTAGACAATATTTCTTTGCTCAAGATCGTGAAGAGCTGCCATTTAACCGTGCAGAGCGCAGCTGGATATATCGTGCTGCTAAAAATATTGATCGCACCATTTCATTCGGTTCAACCCAAACACATGACAAGACTGGTACTGTGATGTTTTTGAATGCTGCATTTCCCAAGTATGACTCAGATGAACATACAGACAATATTCTTACCATTGGCGCTGAATGTAAGATCCCCTACCAAACATCCACAATTTGTCATATTTCGGCCATGAGTTTTGGTGCTTTATCACGCCCCGCAGTGACGGCACTGTCCCATGGCGCAGCGCAAGCAGGTTGCTGGCTCAATACTGGAGAAGGTGGATTAAGTGAACATCACTTAAAGGGCCATTGTGATTTAGTGTTTCAAATTGGCACAGCCAAATACGGTGTTCGAGATGAAAACGGCAAACTGGATGACAAAAAGCTAACTGCTATAGCAGCCCACGATAATGTAAAAATGTTTGAAATAAAATTAAGCCAAGGTGCTAAACCGGGCAAAGGCGGTATTTTACCAGGGGTAAAAGTTACCAAAGAAATTGCTGACATTCGAGGTATACCTGTAGGACAAGACTCTATTAGCCCAAATGGCCATGCAGAGTTTAATAGTGTTGCAGATATCATTGATATGATTTGCCACGTTCGCAATGTAACCGGTAAGCCTACTGGTATTAAAGCGGTATTAGGTGACGAGCAATGGCTCAATGATTTATGTGCTGAAATTAACCGCCGTGGAATAGAGCATGCACCTGACTTTTTCACCTTAGATAGTGCTGAAGGTGGTACTGGCGCGGCGCCACAAGCCTTAATGGATCATGTTGGTTTGCCCATAAAAGAAAGCTTACCGATAGTGATTAATTTATTTAGGCAAAAAGGCTTAAAGCAACGGATAAAAGTCATTGCCAGTGGCAAGATGGTACTGCCTTCTCAGGTGGCATGGGCATTAGCAACAGGCGCCGACTTTATCGCTTCAGCAAGGGGTAATATGTTTGCACTCGGTTGCATACAAGCATTGCAATGTAATAAGGATACCTGCCCTACTGGGATCACCACTCATAATAAACACCTGCAACAAGGGTTAGATCCCCATAATAAATCAGCAAGAGTGGCTAACTATAATCGCTCTTTGCATCATGATTTAAAAATTATTGCCCACTCTTGTGGGGTCAGTGAGCCTAGGCAGTTAACTCGCCAGCATGCAAGAATAGTTACAGAAAGTGGCATTTCTATCTCCCTAGATAAGTTTTATCAACAGTATTAGTTTTATTAAAAGACATAAAATGACGCTTTAGTAAAAACTACTAGACTTATTGCTAATATATTGACAACGAATATCTTTGGACTATTGTTAATTTAGGTGTAAAATTGTGATGTAGAGCACATTCCTAGGGACTTATTTTTGAAATCAGAAAACTCAATAATGACGGCTAACAGAACGAATAAAGCAATTTCGTTAACTTGTAGCAACTGCGAAAAGCTATCTGAAATTGAAGGCGAGAAAATCTGTTTCGAACAAGGACAAATCACCAGATTAACGGAAGATGCTAACCCAAATTCAATGATTAAGATGGTCTGTCATAGCTGGTCTAAAAACAGATAGTTTAAAACAGATAGTCTAAAAAATAGTCTTTTAAGCTAATTAGAGACAATTTCAGCAATAAAAAAGCAATCCTAAGGATTGCTTTTTTTATGTGAATTTCATTTTTACGTCTTTAAATAAGCCCGTTTGCTCATGAGGCTTATCGACAGAAGTTTATACCAAAATATCTGCCGCGCTATCATCCGCTTTCAATAAACTATCTTCGCTATCGTTATCATTTATTTTTGCGAGTGTTAGTCCACGGGTAGTCACAATCAAACCTGCGCATAATTCATCATAGACAGACTGCAATTCATCTTGATTCATTTCTCGCTTTTCCAGCGTCGCCATAATCGCAAACCAATCCGTGGTCACTTTATGTTGTGTACCCTCTAAGGCTGCTATTAAAGAAATGTTTTGCACTAACGACCTCCATTTTTAGGCTTAATTACCTGATAATTTCCTATTTACCTAAACGATCTCAATCCTTTCCAGGCAATTAAAGCTAATTATACACAAAAACTGCACTATCAAAGAGAGAAAACGTCTACAAGCTGCACATCAAAGTGTGATTGTTTGCTCATTTTGAATTCGCCACAGTTTTGCATAGACGCCATTTTGTAGTAAAAGCTGTTGATGGGTGCCTTGTTCTGCGATTTTCCCTTGGCTTAACACGACAATTTTATCAGCATCAATAATAGTAGATAGTCGGTGCGCAACAACTAAACTTGTATGGCCTTTTTCTGCGACTTTAAGCGCTGTTAAAATAGCCTGTTCAGACTTGCTGTCTAAGGATGAAGTCGCTTCATCAAACACTAGGATAGGGGCAGATTTTAAAATCGCGCGAGCAATAGAGACTCGTTGCTTTTCACCACCAGACAGCTTTAAACCTCGCTCACCCACTTTGGTTTGCCATTGATTTGGCAACGACTCAATAAAGTCGCTCAAATTAGCTAATTTTACCGCTTCTTTTAATTCTTCATCACTCGCTGAAGGTCTACCATATAAAATATTATTATAAATCGTGTCGTTAAATAGCACGGTATCTTGCGGCACTATCGCAATCGATTGACGTAGTGCTTGCTGAGTTAGTTGTTTAATGTCTTTTCCATCAATCGTTACCGAGCCACTATCAACATCATAAAAACGAAATAACAGTTTAATTAATGTTGATTTACCCGCACCACTTTCACCGACTACTGCCACTTTTTGACCTGCAGGAACGGTAAAACTTACCTCATTGAGAATCGGTCTTTCATCATAATTAAAACAAATATTATTGAAACGCAGCTCGCCTTTTGTTGGCACCACTTCAGACGCACCTGCAATATCTTGAATACTCGGGACTTTATCTAATAAGCCAAACATACGTTCAATATTGGCTAATGCGCCGCGGATCTCTCGATAAACAAAACCTAAAAAATTAAGTGGAATGAATAACTGCATCATAAAAGCGTTAATTAATACGAAATCACCCAAGGTCATATTGCCCGCGGTCACTTCAGACGCTGCAAGCCACATCATCGAGGTCATTGCCACAGCGATAATTAAGGCTTGTCCTGCATTTAATGCAAATAATGACAGCCTATTTTTACGTTTAGCGACTTCCCATTGATCTAACGCTGAATCATAACGTTCAGATTCATAGCGTTCATTATTAAAGTATTTAACCGTTTCATAATTCAATAAACTATCTACCGCACGAGTATTTGATAAAGAGTCTGCATTAGCGGCATCTCGAACAAAACCCGTTCGCCATTCTGTCGCCACAATGGAATAACCAATATAGGCCACTACAGCAATCAAGGTTATGAGCGCAAAACCAATACCATAATTGAAAAAGAAAATAATGATCACTAAAGTGATTTCTAATAACGTCGGCACGATATTGAACACCATAAAGCGCATTAGAAAGCTAATACCACTGGTGCCGCGCTCAATATCACGAGATAAACCACCTGTTCTGCGATCTAAGTGAAAATCGAGATCCAGCCTGTGTAGGTGTTCGAATACAGCTAAACCCAAGCGTCGAATAGCACGTTCAGTCACGCGGCCAAAAAGCGTATCCCTTATTTCACCTATAATGACATTCAAAAATCGCACTGAGCCATAGGCAATAACAAGTGCGACTGGCACCGCAACAATTGCTGCTGTTTTCTGGCCATCTAAACTATCAACTAAGTCTTTTAAAATGAAAGGAAGCCCAACGCTGGCAAGTTTAGCAATCACCAGACACAACATAGCTAAAAATATACGCCCTTTAAATTCAAATAGGTAAGGCCATAATAATCTCACCACTTTCCAGTTTAGCTTGCCTACTGGTCCATCAAAATACGCTGACGGTCTCATTTACTTCCACCCATAAATACTTGCGCTTCAAAAATACATTGGCCTACATTCATCACATCAACAATAAGTTAACACTTTTTGCTTGAGGTAAGATCTATTTAATATCAATAAACAGTGAGAATCCTTAGTGTTGTTCAACATGAATGTAAGCGTATTATATTGAAAAATTGACCATCGAATAATACTTTAGACTTACCAAGACTGCGAATTGGTAGTATAAAAGGATAGTTTATATAAAATATTTCATTAAATAAGCAATTATTCTCGTGTTTCTAGTTCAGCAACTAAAAAGAATTTGATACTCTTTAATGGATACTTTTTGGCGATTTATACTGGCCATTAACATTTTTTCCCAGTTCAAAGGAAGTAACATGTTAGACGCAGCAAAAGTTCAGCACCCACCATTACAATTAATACAAACATGGGTATGGATGATGATCGAGTCAGGTAATCCTGAGCTTCAAGATAAAGGAAGAAACAATCTTATTTCGGCATTTGGAAGCCTAGCTAAAGCCAATGAGTATTTAGCAAACACCAACAAATAAATAAGGCGCTGAATAGCGCCTTATTTTTTGAGCTTTGATTTACTCAAGAGCTTGATGATGAGTGATTAATGGCACATTAACCGTTAACCACGTCTTTTGATGACGCTTTCGCTAAGTGTTGCCAGCAATTTCTCTGTATCGCTCCAACCAATACAAGCATCTGTAATACTTTGGCCATAACAAAGCTCTTTGCCCACAACAAGATCTTGTCGGCCTTCTTCAATATTACTCTCAACCATCACACCAAAAATATTGTGATTACCAGAACCAATTTGTCCCGCAACATCTTCAGCAACGAGCATTTGCTTGTTAAAGTCTTTACTGCTGTTGGCGTGGCTAAAGTCGATCATGATATTGGTTGGTAGTTTCGCTTTTTCTAATTGGGCTTCAATTTCAGTGACGTGTGATTCGCTGTAATTTGGTGCTTTACCGCCGCGCAAAATGATGTGGCAATCAGGATTGCCTTTCGTTGATACAATCGCTGAGTGACCAAACTTTGTCACTGATAGAAAATGATGCGGTGCACTTGCTGCGCCAATCGCATCAATAGCGACTTTAATGGTGCCGTCGGTACCATTTTTAAAACCAACTGGGCTCGATAAGCCTGACGCGAGCTCGCGGTGAACTTGTGATTCAGTTGTACGTGCGCCAATAGCGCCCCAGCACATCATGTCAGCAACATATTGCGGTGTAATCATATCGAGGAATTCACCCGCAGTAGGAATACCAGACTCATTCAAATCAACCAGTAGTTTACGCGCAGTTCTCAAGCCATCATTAAGCTTAAAACTGTTATCCATATATGGATCGTTGATTAAGCCTTTCCAGCCTACTGTTGTACGCGGTTTTTCAAAATAAACACGCATTACGATTTCAAGTTGGTCTTTGTACTTGTCGCGAAGTGCAATTAAACGCTTACCATAGTCTAAAGCAGCAACAGGATCGTGAATAGAACATGGGCCAATAACCACAAGTAAACGATCATCTTGGCGATTCAGAATTCGGTGAATACCATCACGCGCATTAAACACGGTTGCTGATGCCGTTTCTGACGCCGGAAATCGCTCTAAAATAGCAATAGGAGGCAATAGTTCTTTTATCTCGTCAATTCTAACGTCATCATTTTGGTAATACATAGTTGATACAGCTCCAGCAAACAGATTATTTACGCCAAATTTAACAGTTGGCAGTAAAGCATAACGAACAGCTTTATAATTCAAACAGTACCATACAATAATTCACTCAATCTATGGTTTTATCTATTTTATGAGTATAAATCACTGTTAATAAATAACTTTAAATTTAACATTACAAAATATTCAATAAATTCATTTATTTCGGTTAACTCTGCCTGTAGCCGCACTTGTATTTCAGCCATAAGCACAGCGTATAAAAACTATTTTCAGTGCTAACTGAAAATAGTTTTAATAACCGCGGCTGCTATGTATCAGCCAATAGCACTAATTAAGCGATGAAACTTAATAAGAATAATGCTTAATGCCGTAACATTGCTTGCAGTTTTCCTTTGTATCTATGCTGACTGGTCTCATCAAGGCTCAAGTCGATTGCTTTTTCCATATTTTTTTTCGCTCTTCTTTGGTCACCTGTCGCCCAATAAGCCCGCGATAACCCAAAATAGAACTCATGACGATAATCAGCTCTATCCACTGCACGCTTATACCAAACTAACGCCTCTTGATATTGCTTTTCAAAGTAGGCTTGTTGAGCCATATCGAAGTAATAAAATGGGTTGTTAATCCGTGCTATCTCGAGCACTTTATGTACTTGCTGCCATTCTTCTAATCTATCTTGTTCCCCAAGAATAATGGCTAAATTATATAAAGTGGTAATATTTTTAGGCTCTAACTGCAATACATGACGATAAGCTTTTTCGGCTAACTCATCCATGCCTTTATGACGATAAATCACGGCCAGCGTATTAATGCTATTAACATAATAGGGATCGAGTTCAATTGCTCTTTTAGCAAGCGCATAAGCTAAGTCATAGTCATTTTTCACTAAGGCTTCTGCAGCAACATTATTAAAATACATCCCAGCTAAGGTCTGTTTATTGATTTGCTTCACTCTGTAAGCTCTTATTGAACGTTCAGGTAAAAAGTCCACTAAGATTTCAGAACCTCTCATGCTATATGTATTGGGCTGATCCACATGAAGTAACTTCATGTTGACGTGACCATTAACTAAATAAAATCCCCCTCGCCTGTCCCATATTGGCTCGACATCTATATCTTGAAACTTAACAGGCACACCTAGTACATCAGCAATAGCAGTAGATAAAACCACGAGTGACATACAATTCCCAGCACGTTCCTCAGCCGTTATACTCGCCATTCTGGTGAAATGGTCACGATATTCGAACCCACCATTTTGCGCATCAATGTATTCAGCTAACCATTTATTAACAGGAACTTTAGTCCCGGTAATACCACCTGAACGCGCATAGTCTCTTCTTATCTCTATTTTCAGTTTTTCAGGCAGTGCAAATATGGCATCAGTATCTGGAATCGTGACAGCCGTGAACTCACTATCATTGAATAAGGAACTGACATTAGGTGTTTTTTTAGTTGGGCTCGTGCTGCTACAGCCTGAGATTACGGAGAATATAAAACAGAAAACGATAAAATAAACACAATAAATCAGCAACCTAGTAGGTACTAAGATACCGCCATAAAAAAATTTCTCACTTTCATCTTTTTGTAACATTTTTATGCTCCAGCAAACGCCTTTATTAAGCATAGATGCAAGTACAAAAAATGAGACACTTAAACGTTACAAAACTTATCAAGCCATCAAGTATGGCGCATGACTTCCACGGTAAATTTGACTAAGACTTATGTGCTATGGCTATGACTATGGCTATGACTATGGCTATGACTATGACTATGACTATGACAATGACAATGAGCTAGGAGCTGTGAGCTGTGAGCCATTCAAGTCACAACTGTATCTGATGTTAGCAGTGCGAGTGATATAAGCGATGCAATGAGTTAACACCGTTAGCGCTATTTTTAGGGCACTGTCAGTGATGCTACGGTCAGTAATGGCGGAGTTTATCCAACTCCTCGCCAGTTATGTAATGAGGTAAAAACTCCGCTTTATTCAGAATATAATAAGAGGCTTTTTGAGCCTTGTACTTAGCTTTGTTGCTCGTTAAGGTTTTTGTGACGGCTTTCGTGGAACTTGCTGCGAGCTTGGCTCATCAATTTGAATATATAGTTCTTGGTCTTGATAAGAATAAGGACGATAAGCATTGCCTGAGCAGCTGAAATAGCGATATGGCACGGCAATTGGCAAACAACCAACCGGTAAGGCCTGTAAAATTTGGATCTGTTGCTGCATACGTAACATTTCTTGCCATTGATGATCTTGTTGTACTTGATCTCTAACGGCAAAAGCATCAAAAGGTTCAGAGGCTTTGCGCACCACGACTTTACCTGCATAAGCAGGTGAAACTGACACACTCAATAGCATAGCAGTGATACTCATCATGACGACCAGCTTCATTCGCGTGTTCATAATTCGTATGTTCATAGTGTGACCTTTTAAGGCTTATCTTATTTTCAGTATAACAAAAAAAGCAGAGCTAAATAGCTCTGCTTTTCTAACCTCACTCCAATTTAAATCAAAATTTAACTAGCTGATTTAATTGAAACAAACTCTGGGTAGGCATCTACACCACAATCTGATGCATCCATACCGTTATACTCTTCTTCTTCGGTTACACGGATACCTACAGTCGCTTTAAGGACAAACCATACTGCGAATGAAGCCGCGAATACCCAAGCAAAGATAACTGCTGCGCCATATAGCTGAGCACCAAAGTTTGCATCACCATTTGACAATGGAACTAACATTAAGCCTAAGAAACCACATACACCGTGAACAGAAATCGCACCGACTGGGTCATCAATTTTGATACGGTCAAAACCAACAATCGAGAAAATAACAACACCACCAGCGACAATACCTGTAACAGCTGCCATCAATAATGATGGTGATAATGGGTCAGCAGTAATAGCAACAAGACCTGCTAATGCACCATTTAATATCATGGTTAAATCTGCTTTACCCCAAACAATCTTACAAACAATTAACGCTGACACTGCGCCAAATGCTGCTGCTGAGTTAGTGTTAACGAAGATTTTAGCGACTGCTGAAGCATTTTCTGCATCAGAAACCAATAACTGAGAACCACCATTAAATCCAAACCAGCCCATCCAAAGAATAAACATACCTAAGGTTGCCATTGGCAAGTTCGAACCAGGAATTGGGTTTACTGAACCGTTTGCACCGTATTTACCTTTACGCGCTCCTAGTAGTAATACACCGGCAATAGCTGCAGCTGCACCCGCCATATGAACAATACCACTACCAGCGAAGTCAACGAAACCTGCAGCAGATAAGAAACCGCCCCCCCAAGTCCAGTAACCTTCAATTGGGTAAATAACGGCTGTCAGTACCACAGAGAAAAGTAGGAAAGACCAAAGCTTCATACGTTCAGCAACTGCGCCAGAGACAATTGACATAGCTGTTGCTACGAATACCACTTGGAAAAAGAAGTCAGACTCAAGCGCATGGTCAGCACCATCTGCTTGTGAACCAATTAGCGAACCAAATGATGGCAACCAACCCGCTTCAACATTATCGACATACATGATGTTGTAACCGACTAACAGGTACATCACACACGCAATTGAATATAAACATACGTTTTTAGTTAAAATTTCTGTGGTATTTTTTGAGCGAACTAAACCTGCTTCAAGCATGGCAAAACCAGCTGCCATCCACATAACTAATGCACCTGAGATTAGAAAGTAAAACGTATCTAATGCGAAACGTAACTCAGTGACTGTCGTTCCTAACGCTGCTAACTCTTCCATTTCAGCCCCCTTATAGTGCTTCGTTATCAAGCTCACCCGTACGGATACGGACTGCCTGTTCAAGATCAGTTACGAAAATTTTGCCATCACCAATCTTGCCGGTATGGGCAGCTGTAGTAATTGCTTCAAGTAATACTTCTAAATTTTCTGCTTTAGTGGCAATTTCTAATTTCACTTTAGGAAGAAAATCAACTTGATATTCTGCGCCACGATAAAGTTCAGTGTGCCCTTTTTGACGACCAAAACCTTTTACTTCAGTTACAGTCATTCCTTCAATGCCCATTCCAGCAATTGCTTCTCGGACATCATCTAATTTAAATGGCTTGATGATAGCGCTGACGAGTTTCATCTCGACCTCCAAAAGTGTGATTGTTATATATTTGTTTCCAATTACAATTCAATCATTAGGCCAAACTTATAAGTACATGTTTTTAAAGGGATATGATAAAAACAATAATATTTATAACGACAAAAACGCACCAACAAAGTGCAGCTCCATTTCAGTGCGCACAAGATTAGCGCAGAGAATTGAGTGCGATGGATTTACTAAAACTTGGTTAAATTGACGAGTTTAGTGGGAGTTTTAAAAGCCAGAATAAGGCGAATGACTAGCGGCAAATAAAAGCGTTAATAAAAGTACCCATAGAATAATAAAGCAATAAATATAAGTGGGTAAAAGATGAGACGGTATAAATATAGTTGGCCCCAATGGCACAAAAAAAGGCCCTCAATTGAGGACCTTTTATCAAATACCTTCGTTAGGTATTTCACTCTTTTCTGTCAAATATAACAATCTAATTCTGTTAATCTAATGACTGATTGTAAAGGTTACAGATTACCTGTTGAAGTGTCTTCAACAGTATCAACAGCTTCTACTGACTCTGTACGTTCTTCAGCCAATAAATCAGCTAATAAACTGTCTACTTGAGTTTTATCTACCGCATCAGTTTCTGTCGCTTCTTCAGCTGCCACAATAACTTCATCAGCTTCTGCTGCAATATCAGCCTCTAAGCTCGTACCTAAATCAGCTAATAATGCTTCCTGATCATCAGCCGCTTCTTCTAAGCCAGCTTCAAACTCTGACGTGGCTTCAGATTGTGCAGCTTCATCTAATTGAGCCAATGCGGTTTCAGCATCAACTACATTATCAAGCTCTGACACGTCTTCAGCTTCTACAACTTCTTCAACGACAACATCTTTAACTGCTGGTACAGATGCTTCATTTTGAGATGCAGGCTGATTGAATTGAGCCATTAAGTCTTCTGCTAATTCAGGCTTCATAACTACTGCACCTACTGCAGCAGCTAACACAACACCAGCAACAACAAACTTAGTAGAACCTGACTTTTTCTCTTGCGCTTTTTCTGCCGCAGCTTTAGCTGCTAATTGCGCTTGAGGATTAGGCTGAGGCTTAATTTCAAGTTTAGATTTTGGCTTTGAAGCAGCTTCAGCATCATTGCTTTGTACTGGTGCTGATGTTGCAGCAGTACGTTGATCTTGCGGCGCAGCAGCTTTAGGTTCTGCTTTTAAAACAGGCTCATTCGTTTGAATGTCTGCTTGCAAGTTGTCTCTGATATCAGAAATTGGTTCAGGTTTAACTTCTGGTTTAATCTCAGTTTTGACTTGAGGAGCGTCAACAGCAACATTCGTAATCGGCTCAGCCATTACGTTAACATTACTCACTTTTGCAGCCTGTGCTATCGGCGCCTCTGCAATAGGCGCTTCAGCCTTTGGGGAGGCGTATGCTGGCTCTTCGATAAATGGAGCGTTATATGAAGCAACAGGTTGTTCATCTGCCGCTAATTCAGGTAAAACGCCTTGCTCAGGGCCTTTAGTTCTAGCACCTAAGAATTGACCACCATCATAAATTTCCATTTTATGACTTGAAACATCACCTTCAACTACACCAGAGCTTACGATGACGAGACTGTTACAGTGTAAAGAACCTTTAAACACACCACAAACTCGTAATTCTTGACAGTAAAGCTCACCGTCAATTTCGCCACCTACTTCAATTTTAACTTGGTCTGTTGAACGAATAACACCTTTGACTTGACCAGCAATCAAAGCAGGCCCTTTTACTGTCATTTCCCCATCCAGTGAAGTTTCGGGACCAATAAAAGTCACCCCGTTTCCTTTGTTATTCATACCCAGCAGTATCCTTTTTATTATAAATTTTCGACTTATAGTAAACCAACTAAATTAAAACAACAAATAACATTGCATTTACATGTCATTCACTTTAAAACGAGGCTTATTTAGCTAATTCATTAATAACTTCAGTGTTTCTAAAATATATGTAATAATCCGCTTCGCTAACATAAGCAAACTATTGTTAAGGACTTCAATAGTTGGTTGTATTTAACAAGGACGTAAGATGATTTTATCGGATATATTCTTAGGCGATATTCCTGAGCCTCTGACTAAACAGCTCTGTCAAATTACTGAGCTACTCAAATGTAATACTATCAGCCATGATCCTCTCGACTTTCATTGGCAACAAGCTGATCAGCACAAAAAAATCCTTCTGCATTTTGTTGATGATCCTAAGCAACATATCCCAAATCTATCTGCAGAACTTATCTCTGAAGGCAAACACCTTGCTTTTTGCACTGCATTTAACTCAGATACTGAAACCTTACTAATCGCCAATGGTTTTCACGGTGGTTTGGCAGTTTCAGCTTCTATTATCGAAATCATCGAAGCATTAAAAAATATAGATAACAATAAACTCTATTTTAGCCATGATGCTATGTCGCACTATATTCAATCCCGTAAGCGCCAACCTATCACCCAGCGCCAGACAGAGTTACTTTCATTAACCACTAAAAAAGAACAGCAAGTGTTGTCGTTAGTGTGCCAAGGCTTATCTAACGAGCAAATTGCTGCCAATTTAAGTATCTCAATCAATACCGTTAAAATGCACATTCAGAATATTTTCAAAAAAACCAATGTTTCAAGCCGAGGCCAGCTGTCTTATGTTTTCACTCAGGTATAAACACTATTTCGATAATTGAGAATGAAATCCCGCTATAAGCTAATTTAATTGCTGATATACTTTGCTATATGGAATGACTTTTTGGCTAATGAGTAGCAATAGCGTGACAACCAATTTATTACAGTTATATCGCGCTAAAATAGTGCAATCTAAATCAAGCTCTCGGGACTCAACCCACGATGTTCTGATTGATGATCCCGCTCAAGAGCAAGCGCTCACGGCACTAAACCAGTTGTTCATGCAACTTAATAATCAACAAACGATAACCTCTCCTTCAACTAACTCCTCCAAAAGCCAATACGCCGCACCGTTAGGTGTGTATCTGTGGGGAGATGTCGGCCGAGGCAAAACCTTCTTGATGGATTTGTTTTACAATAATCTAAACACTGAGCGTAAACTCAGATTACACTTTCATCGGTTTATGGCAGCTGTTCACCATCAACTTAATAGCAGTAAAGGAATTAACGACCCTCTAGTTCATATTGCACATCTATACGCTGACCAATATCAGGTTATTTGCTTTGATGAGTTCTTTGTTTCAGATATTGGTGATGCCATTATTCTCGGCCGTCTATTCGAGCATTTATTTAATCAAGGCGTCATTTTAGTCGCTACATCTAATATTGAAATTAATCGACTCTATGAAGGTGGGCTACAAAGAGAGCGTTTTTTACCTTTTATTGAACTATTAATTAAGCAAGTTAATCAGGTAGAACTTAACGGCTTGATTGATCACCGTATTAACCAAGCCCCTGCCGCACCACTGCTAGAACAAATTACATTGCCTCTTACGATGGAGCACCAAGAATTTATTCAATTAGCTGGGAAATACTATCCCCATGAAGCAGCTGTTTGTATTAACAATGACAACATCATCATTTGTAATCGTCCAATTCCTTTTAAAGCCCGAGTAAATAAACTTATTTGGTTTAATTTTGCTGCGCTATGTGACGGACCCCGCTCTCAATTAGATTACATAGAAATTGCCAGTCAATTTGAACATGTCGTAATTGATGAAATACCGCAACTAGGTGGAGAAGTTAGATCTTGGATTAAAGCCAGAGGCACTGAAGATGCAGCTATAGGCACAAAGACAGGTGAACGTCAGCTAAATTACGCCACCAATGATGATCCAGCAAGGCGGTTTATTAGTTTAGTCGATGAGTTTTATGACCAAAAAGTATCACTGACAGTCTGCTCCTGCTTCAATATCGATGAGCTATACACTGGTGGTGCATTGTCTTTTGAATTTAGAAGAACCATCAGTCGTTTAATAGAAATGAAGCGCTGGACTTAACACGTTGAAATATTGGTAAAAAACCAATCAGTTATAAGGCTGGATTCAAGCTCTGAGTCAGTTAATGCTAACTGCCAAGTACTAAGCACCAAGTACCATGTATGGGAGCCTAACCTTATTGAACGGTATGTTTCATCACGTCACTAAAGCGGCGCATAAAGTTTTCAAATGCTTCATTATCAGGGTAGTCAAATTGATATTTATTATGAAAGTAAATATTAAGCGAAGTTCGGCCATCACTTAGGGTAATGGTATAGCCGTCATAACCCGTTTCTGCGTGCAAGCCACAAAGGTGATAGGTAGAGTTATAGCCAGCGTCACTTGCCTGCTTTTCACCAAATTCAGTGATTTTATTAAACACTTTCAGTGCTTGATAAATATCTATGGCATTTTTCATGGAAAGACTCCTGACTAGATACTGCAATTACGACAATGATAATCTGTTAAATAAGCAATACTTAATTTACGCATTTAGCGCTGAAAAAGATCACTTACTTATTCATTCATTTAGTCTAGGCGAGTGATAAAATAGAACAGTGATAAAGCTCGGAAAATCGTCAACGGAATGGCCAGATAATGTATCAATTTGCTTCAGCGCTCGTGGTGATGTAGTGCTTTAACTTGGTACATTTCTTTATCTGCTAGTTCTAAATACTGAATAACATCAAGTTCTTGTTTCGCTTTTCGAGAAGCAAACCCGACACTATAAGCAAGCTCAAATGGCTCATTGCTTGTAGCATTATGCATTTTAAGTGCACGCTTAAAGCGCTCTAATGCAAATGTCACATGACCATCATTACATTCGCAAAATAATACCAAAAATTCATCACCACCAAAGCGAGCAATAACATCAGAGTCTCTGAACTCTTGGGTCAATAAATTTGCAAAGCTTTTTAGTGCCCGATCTCCAGCATCATGGCCATGAGAATCATTAATTTCTTTAAAAAAGTCCAAATCAAAAAAGACTAAGCAACTGCCTACGTTATTTCTATCCCACGTCGCCATAGCCTGGTTTGCCAAGACTTCAAAACCACGGCGATTAGAAATCCCGGTCAATTCATCTAAGGTTGTTTGCTGAATAGACACTAACTCTGACACAACCATTTCAGCTAAATCTTTAAGTGCGACTTGATCTTCTTCGCCAAACTCACGAGGTTTATCATCAATGATACATAAAGTGCCCACTCGCATACCGTTAGGCATGGTTAAGGGGTGGCCAGTATAAAAGCGAATATGCGGCGCTTGTGTAACAAGAGGGTTATCACTAAATCGAGGATCAGCTGAGGCATCATTAATCACAAATGGCCCATCATGATGTATAGCATGACCACAAAATGAAATATCACGTGGGGTTTCAGTAGCAACAAGGCCTTGACACGATTTAAACCATTGACGATTTTCATCAACTAAGCTCACTAAACATATAGAGACTGAAAATAACCGTTTAGCTAATCGAGTAATACGATCAAAGCGCTCTTCTGCTGCTGTATCTAATACATTTAGATTCCGCAGGGTTTGTAAGCGCGCTTCTTCATTGTCGCGTATCGGTGCAGTTAACATGTTTCCAGCCCAGAGTGTCGAAGAGTAAGGTGTTGTTTTTATTATTAGCAGTAACGTATTTAAATTTCAATTCAATCAGTTACTAGATAACATTCAGCGTAGCAGCTTTAGGTTCACTCTGCTAAATATCTGAACCATTATTCTAATTAATCAGTCAAAAGTGAAGCGAGCTTCCATATGTTGTAATTAACTAAGCAGCTTCAGCCGCTTTTTACTTTTGTGATACTTATATTTTTCCTAAGCATCATGGTTAGTTAAGGTTTTAATTAGCCATAGCAAATTTAACTAAAAGCCATCACTGATAACCACAACTGCTACGAGTTAAGTTCAGAACCTAAAATATGCTGATAAATGTCAATAACCTGAGATACATTTTTATCTGCAACATCAGCATCTATTTGGCCCTTTTGTTGTTGTAAGGTCAGTCGATGATTTTCATCTCGTAACCAACAATAAGTTTGCGTCAGATGTTGTGCGGTCATCATAGGTAAAATTTCAAGCTCAGCTAGCACTTGAAAAATGCGAACATTATCAGACCAAATGGCTAACTCTTTATGCTCATTAGCGTTAGCAAGCACCAAATATTGCGCCATGAACTCAATATCAGCAATGCCGCCCACGCTTTGTTTTAAATCAAACTTATCACTACTGACTTTTAGCAAATGGTCACGCATCTTAATACGCATGTCTCTGACGAGCTTTGCCAGTTCAGTGAGTTCTCGAGGCTGCGACAATACTTCAGTTCTGATCTCACTAAAGCGAGCAGCCAGTTGATTATCACCATAAACAAAACGAGAACGAACTAACGCCTGATGCTCCCAATTCCACGCTTCTGTTTGCAAGTATTCTTTAAACTGCTCGACTTCGGTAACTAATAAACCGGATGCACCTGAAGGTCTTAGGCGCATATCGACTTCATACAGCTCGCCAGATGTTGTACGCGTGGCAAACAAATGCACAATGCGTTGTGCCAACTTTAAATAGAAATGGCCAATACCGATGGGTCTCTTGCCATCGGTTTCCCCGGTGTTGAGACTATTACGCAAGAATACTAAATCTAAATCTGAACCATAACCGAGTTCGATTCCGCCTAACTTGCCATAACCAATAATGGCAAAGCCCATTTTATCTGGGCTAGTGCCTTCTGGTACTCCATGTCGAGCCGACACTTGATGCCATGCTTGCAGTACAACTTGTTCAATTATCGCTTCAGCCAAAAAGGTAAGGTGATCGCTCACCTCCATCACAGGTAAAACCCCTGTCACATCAGCAGCTGCTATTTTTAGCTGCTGAGACAACTTAAATTGTCGTAATGCTTCCATCTGCATTTCCATGTCATCTTCTGGCACGCGCAGTAGATACTGTCTTAATTCACTTGGGTAATCGTCAACTGAGGTGGTGTCGTAAAGTTGCGATGGGTCGATTAGCTCATCTAACAACATTGGAAAGTTAGCTAACTCTTCTGCAATCCAAGGGCTAGCGCAACATAAGCTAATCAACTGCTGTCGAGCACCAGGATTTTCACACAATAGTTCAAGATAAGTGGTGCGAGTTAAAATCTGCTCTAACACACCAGACACTGCTTTTAATGCAACACTTGGAATAGGTTGTTCGAGCAATTCAGACAACAACCTAGGCATGAGTTTTTCAAGGGTTTCGCGTCCTCTAGGACCAATAGAGCGTTTTGTGGTGGTGGAGCGCCACTCAATTAATGTAGGCCAAAAGTTCACATCATCCACTAAATGCTCATCCAATAACGCTGCTGCATTGTCAGGATCTTCAATCACCCATAATTGACTGGTCCAATGCTCAATTTGATCATGTTCATCTTCACCGCCAACAGTCTCTTTAAAATGGCCGTGGATCCGCGCCATAGCATCGGTCACTTTGGCTCTTAATTCAGTTTCATCCTCGCATTTCATCGCAACACACAACCGCTGCCAATCCACACTATTGTCAGGTAGGGTTTGCGTCTGTTTGTCATCAATAGCTTGAAGTAAATTCTCGACGCGCCGCAGCAGAATATAACTGTGCTTCAACTCATCTACCGCAAGATATTCAAGTTGGCCTAAGTTATATAAAGTATCAATCGCACCGAATAAACTTTGTTGGCGCAATGACGGCTCCCTGCCACCACGAATAAGCTGAAAACTTTGCACTACGAATTCAACTTCTCGAATACCGCCTGCGCCCAGTTTAATGTTATCGGTCAATTGACGTCGGCGAACTTCTTGGGCAATTAGCTGTTTCATTTTTCTTAATGAATCGATTGCTGAGAAATCGATGTATCTTCGGTAAACAAAAGGTCTTAACAGATCATGTAAATCGTCACTGTATTGTGTCCAAGGGCCAAGCACTCGCGCTTTCACCATGGCGTAACGTTCCCAATCTCGTCCTTGCTCTTGATAGTAATCTTCAAGACCACTGAAGCTCACAACCAATGGCCCGCTTTCACCATAAGGACGCAAACGCATATCAACACGAAACACAAAACCATCAACCGTAACTTGATCCAATAAGTTAACTAATCGCTGCCCCATTCTGATAAAAAATTGTTGATTGGCTTGAGCGCGTCGGCCGCCAATGGTTTCGCCGTGCTCTGGGAAGGTAAAGATTAAATCGATATCAGAGGAAAAATTCAGTTCACGGCCACCAAGCTTACCCATCCCGAGAATAAGCAAAGGTTGTGGGTTACCTTCTTCATCGCTAGGCGTGCCTAATTGCTGGCACATTTCTTTATAAAGCCAATCCCGTGCGGCGATAACTAAAGCTTCAGCAAGTGCAGATAAATCTAATAACGAGGATTCAACATCGGAATAATTTTTGAAATCGCGCCACGCTAAGCGCACCATCTGCAGGTTTCGATATTGACGCAGTGCTGATTTGACGGCCTCCTCTGAAGTCAGTACTTCAAGTTTAGCGTCAAGTTCTGCAGAAAAAGTCTGTCTGTCGACGTCTTCAATTAAGCCATTGAATAAACTTTCAATCCAGTGAGGGTTACGACAAAGTTGCTCGGCAATATAATCACTTAACCCAAAAACAGTCCTTAACTCTTGCTGCTGGGTTTGATTAAGTTTGTCTGCAACCTCAGGCCATTCATCAGACAGTCTTAACCAGTAACGTTCTGCAATGTTAGATAATTCGGCAGATAAGGCATTGTTACTTTGGTTTTGCATTATTATTCGATCCCTTCAGCAATTTACATACGGCGTTACACTTTCCAATCGACATATTATGTCGAAATGTGCTATACCATTCATAACAAAAGTTTAATGTAAGTCTTAATTGAATATGCCATTAAGATTACTATAACCTGTATACTAGTTATACCTAACCGTATAAATATTTGGTCGTAATTGAGCACATATTTATGCGGTTTGTTATTATATTTATAGATGAATTTCTTACCATTTGGAGAAAACATGGCTGGCATGCTTCCCCGTGTCCTCGCAGTATTTTCAACGATAATATTGTGCTTAACATTAACAGGCTGTGGTGACGACAGACCTGAAAAAATTGCTCAGTATCAGCAATTGTCTCAACAACGTTTGGGGCAATTAAACTCGATGCTCAATGCGGGTGAATTGCGTAATGCGACCTTGCTCAATCAGTACGCTAACTTACTTAAGCAAAGTAAACCTGATTTAGTCCCTTTATTAGATGAGCTCGCAAAAGATGCGGGAACATCAGGGCCAATGTTCCAGTCCCTACAAAGACGTACCAGTGAATTATCTGATTCAGCCAACTTTATCGATTTAGATCAACAGTTAGAAGAAGCGCAGAATATTTACCAAGCAGCTGATTCAAGTCTGTATAACGATATGCTGTCTGATCCAGTCAATGTTGTAGCCGATTTATCTGGCGGGCAGCTTGCACGAGTTAATTCTATCAGCCGAGAAGCTGCTGCACTGGCAAATGGCAGTGAAGATTTTGGCGCAGGTAGTCAACTTGTCGGTAACCCGTCTTATGGTAGCTGGCAAAGTAACTCCAGTGGCATGTCATTTTGGGCCTGGTACGGCATGTACTCGATGTTCTCAAATGTGATGAACCCAGTACGTTACGACCGTTGGTCAAATAACCGTGGTTACAGCTACTACAACGATGTAGGCCGTTACCGTTATACATCGCCAAAGCAGGCTAGTGCGCAAAATCGCACCTACGAGAACACCAAGAAAACGTTTAACTCTCAAGGTAAACAGTTTAATAGCCCGTACGCAAAATCTCGCACAGGCTCTACAAGTTTATCAAGACAAAGTACTTCAGCGCCAAAAGCCAGTACAACGGGCACCAGAAGTGCAAGTTCAAGTAAGTTCCGTTCGACCTACTCTAAAGACAGCAGTTTCCGTAATTCATCAAGCCGCACAACTCGCGGTGTACGCCGAGGCAAATAAGGAATAATCATGACATTTTTAACTGACTTCGGGCTCACCCTAGACCTGGCTATTATTTTAGCAATCGACATTACCATTGCGGTAGTTTTGTTAGCGCTAATGCGTTATCTACAAGGCTGGAGTGTGCGAGTCAATAGCCGTGCAGAATTAGCTGAACGCGATAACTTCGCTTTTGGTGTTAGCACAGCAGGTGCGGTTTTAGCCTTGGGTATTGTATTAACTGGTGCTATCACTGGTGAAGCTGCAAACTCTTATGCAATGGAAGCTATAGGCATGACTTTCTATGGTGTATTCGGTTTAGTATTGATTAAATTTGGCCGTTTCTTACATGATAAAGTTGCGCTAAATGAAGTGGACAAAAACAGTCAAATCGTTAATGGCAATATGTCGATTGCTATTGTTGATGCCGCTGCCGCAATTGCTACTGCGATTATCATACGCTCAGTATTAATGTGGGCTGAAGACATCACCCTTGATACCTTTATTGCTATTTTCACTGCGTTTTTGATTTCACAGCTAATGCTAGTGATCTTAACCCGATTCCGTGAGCATCAATATGCGAAACGTAATCAAGGTGATTCAATGCAAAAAGCCTTAGAACAAGGCCAAGTTGCTATTGCAGTGCGTCACAGTGGTTATATGATTGCGATGGCATTTACCTTTAATGCGGCAAGCCATTTCATCATTTATGACCCTTCTGCTTACTTTATGAATATTGTTGGTTGGTTAACCTTCTCTATAATCATGTTAATTGCACTATCAGTATTATTGGCCGTCGTTAAAAAGCTAGTACTGGCGCAAATTAACTTAACTGACGAAGTAGAGAAACAGCATAACGTCGGTGTTGCAGCCGTAGAACTTGCTATTAGTGTCAGTATCGCCCTTATTCTTGCGGCATTAATGGCGTAATTTGATGAATAACACTTTGCTTGAAAATGGCCAGGAGGGCAGCAACAAGCAGAGCAGTCCTTCTAAACGCAGCTTAGCTTGGTTCGATGATGCTCTTTTATTGGGCATTATGGCACTCCTTGCTGGCTGCGGTCTTATTTACGAATACCTCTTATCTCACTATGCGGGCCGTATTTTAGGCGCGCTTGAAGCCGCGATTTATACCATGATTGGTATTATGATTGTGTCTATGGGTATTGGTGCTTTTGCAGCTCGCAAAATTCGCTGCGCCTTTACTGGTTTTGCCTTACTTGAACTGACAGTGGCATTTTGTGGTTCATTGGCCATTTTAATCACCGCTGCAGTTATTGGCTTTGGTCAACAACTGCCATTAATAATTGCCAATACGCTAGGCCTACCACCTGATCATATTCCTGATGGCGGCTTTATTGGCACCTTACAAAACTTAAGTGAATACTTACCTTATGTTTGGGGGGTTATTCTGGGCTTGATGATCGGAATGGAAATCCCACTGATTGCCCGTGTACGTCAATCGCTTTCAGAAGAACATCTGCTGCACAATGCGGGCACCATATACGGCGCTGACTATGTCGGTGCAGGTGTCGGAGCAGCCATTTGGGTTATGTTCATGCTATCGCTGGACATTCAACTTGCAGCAGCACTGACTGCCAGTGTGAATTTATTAGCAGGTTTTGTGTTTATCTGGCGTTTTTGGGATCAGATCCGCTGGGCAAAGTTGATCTTAACTGGGCACTTTATCGCCAGTGGCGTATTGGTATTATTGGCAATGCATGGCCCAAGTTGGGAACAAAACTTCAATAACCTGCTGTATAAAGACAAAGTTGTGTATGCAGAAGCCACACGTTTTCAGCAATTAACTTTTACTGAAAGATTGCGGGGTAATGGTCAAGCGCCTGTTTACTCGCTCTATATTAACGGCAGATTACAGTTCTCAAGTATCGACGAGCACATCTATCACAGCTTTTTAGTCCACCCTACTCTGGCAGCAAGTGCGAGACAGGACAATGTACTGATTATTGGTGGCGGTGACGGTCTAGGGCTCAAACAGGTATTAAAGTGGCAGCCGAAATCAGTCACGTTAATGGATCTTGATGAAAAGTTAGTAGATTTATTTAAGCAGCCACAAGACAACATGCCAGAGCATGTAAGCAATGCCATGTTGGCATTAAATGGTGATGCGCTAAACGATCCTCGAGTGACACTTATCTACGATGATGCCTTTAATGGCGTAGATAAACTGATTAGTGATAATCAAAAGTTTGATTCGATCATTATCGATTTGCCTGATCCAAGCCATCCCGATTTAAATAAATTATATTCTGATTTGTTTTACCGCAAACTGGCAGAATTATTAAGTGCTGATGGTGCAATGACGGTACAGTCGACCTCGCCTTATCATGCCCAGCAAGCGTTTATCTCGGTAGGTAACACTATCGAATCAGCTGGTTTTACGGTTGAGCAATATCATCATAATGTGCCTAGTTTTGGTGAGTGGGGCTGGACCATAGCAACGCGTTCAGGGCTCGATGCAAGAACACGTCTAGCTCATAACGAACAGTTACCCATCGAAGAAGATTGGTTAACGCCGGGGTTAATCCACGCTTCTTTTGAATTCCCAGGTAACTTTTATGATGACAAAGACAATATTAAGATTAATACAATTGGATCATTACAGCTTTATCATTACCACTTAGCGTCATGGTCTGAGAATCAAGGGATGAATCTTTTTTAATCTACCAAAAATAGCCTTGACATAATATGTCTAAGTGCTATCTTTGAAACCTAAGACATAATATGTCAACAAGGACAAATATGAATATCCATAAGATTGCTAATCACCTAACAGAACTCGGCGACGAGAGTCATACCGGTTTGAAGTTTGATTGTTTCCCAATTGACGGTGATGTCGAAGTATTACAAGTCAACGTTGCTGGTCGTGAAGAATTACCCGTATTCGTATCGGTAACTGACAACCAAATTTTGTGTATCAGTTACTTATGGGATGAGAGCGAAGTCAAAGAAGACACTCGCACTCAAATGTTTGAAACCATGCTGGAACTTAATATTCCAATGCCACTTTCATCGTTTGCAAAAATTGATGATAAGTATGTGGTTTACGGTGCACTATCCGTCACCTCAAGCATGGAAGAGATTGAACAAGAATTATCAGTATTGTCTGATAACTGTTTAGAAGTCATCGACGAACTTGTCGAATTTTTGAAGTAAGGAGCCATATCATGGGCATTTTAAATAAAATTTTAACGGCATTTCGCGGTGGTGCTAATGAAGTCGGTCAAAATATTGTCGACGCAAATTCTACCCGTATTTTTGAACAAGAAATTCGTGATGCAGAAAAGCATCTAACCAAAGCGAAGCGTGAATTAACTGATGTGATGGCCAAGGAAATGCAAGCCAGCCGTGAAGTTGACCGCCTTAAGCGTAGCATTACTGAGCATGAAGGTTATGCCACTCAAGCGCTTGAAAAAGACAACGAAGCTTTAGCTATCGAAGTCGCAGAGAAAATTGCTCAACTTGACCAAGAGCTTGCAGACCAAGAGTCAGCTAATACAAGCTTCTCTGCTCACGCAGTACGTTTAAAAGACTTAGTGAAGAAAACTGAACGTCAGTTAACTGATTACCAACGTCAGCTAAGCATGGTTAAGACCACTGAAAGTGTTCAAAAAGCCACAGCGACTATCACTGACTCATTTGCTTCAAGTAACTCGAAGCTAATGAATGCTAAAGATTCTTTAGAGCGTATCAAAGCGCGTCAACAGTCGTTTGATGACCGCCTACAAGCTTCTGAAGCCTTAGCTGAAGAAAACAGTGACAAGTCGCTGCACGCTAAACTAGCTGAAGCAGGTATTGGCGAGCAAAAATCTAATGCTAATGCTGTATTAGAGCGCCTAAAAGCGAAAAAAGGTTAATTAAGCTATGGGATTTCTAAGTGGCCTTTTCGGCAAGAAAGAAGCCCCAAAACGTCAGCTTGATCATGTAAACAAGCTACTCAAGGGAGATATGATCTCCCTTGATGATAGTTTTGCTTTACCTGAACAGTTACGTGGGCAGCAACTTAAAGTTGAAGAAGTACATACCTATGAGTATGAACGCTCACAGCAATGTGAGTGGTTACTTAGAGGTCATAGTGGCACAGCCATTTACCTCTCGTATCATCAAGAAGATGAAGCGTATTTAAGTTTTTCAATCAAAGTGAATCGAGCCGTTGTAGAACAGCTATTTGATTTAGACCAATTTGGTCAAATTTTTGAAGAACCAGGTAACGCTGAGCTGAAAACCCTTTCATTGTCCAATGAATTAGATAGCGAATACGGACGTTGGCTTGCTAGCGCATATCATCAAGTTGAGTTTGGCTGTTTTGGTTACTTCCATCGTGAAGATTACCGAGGTCAAAAACCACCTCAAGATGATAGCAGTCAGCACCGTGGTAATGCATTTGAAAGCTATTCATTGGTTAATAATGAAGATTCTCAAGCCGTCGATATTGAAGTGTACGAAGGCGGCGATACAGATGTAATGTTAACCTTGTATCGTCCAGTGACTGACATTCGCGAGTTTTGGCCAGCAAGTTAATCTTCGCAATTTAAGGAGTAACACCTGACATGAGTAAAGGTAAATCATTACCAGATACATGGATTAAAAATCAGCAAGCAGCAAAAGCAACTCAAGTAGCTTTTGACCTCGATGAAAAGTTTCAATACTTAATTCGTAAAGCTGCGCTTGATGCAGGTGTTAGCCCTTCAGATCAAATTCGCTCTATCTTAGGTTTAGAAGTGACAAAACGTCCTAAACGACCAAGATTGACCGTGTCATTAAGCCAAGATGATTATGTCATCCTGGCCCAACGGTATGGATTAGCATCAGACGCACAGCTTGAAATTAAAAAGCGCGTGCTTGATGATTTAGTCCAATTTGTTGATGTGTAATTTGTTAGCCACTGATTACGGTTAATACCGTAATGATATTTATCGAACATAAAACACGCCTTTGAGCGTGTTTTTTTATGCCTTGAGATTGTCTCGTCACAGTTACATTGTTAGCATCATTGCAAAGATTTATTGTATAAACGGATTTTTAACATGAGTGAAAAAAAACGCTGGTCACTGAAAGCCTTAAATGGTCCTAGTCCATTTGATTTAGCCATGATGGTGTTATCACTGTTTTCTGTCGTCGTGGTATTAGTCCTGACATTCAGTCATGTCGACCCTGAGACAAGACAGCTATTACTTTTTATCGATCTCAGTATCTGTATGATATTCATGTCGCGATTCTTCTATGGCCTAATCAAAGCCAGCAATAAAAAATTCTATCTACGCCATCATTGGATCGACTTTGTTGCCAGTATTCCTGCCATTGAAGCCCTGCGTATCGCCCGTGTATTCCAAATTCTTCGAGTCATTAGGCTTATTAGAGTTAGCCGCGCACTCATCGTACCGTTACTAAAACAACGTAAACAAACCACATTAGCCAGCCTATTACTAGCAATGGTGTTTATCTTAACCACAGCGTCTATCGTGATTTTATTAGTTGAGGCGGGTGTTGAAGGTGCCAATATTGAAACCGCTGAACAAGCAATTTGGTGGACACTCGTGACCATTTCAACTGTAGGGTACGGTGACTACTACCCTGTGAGCAGTGTCGGCCACGTTGTTGGGGCAATTGTAATTATGAGTGGCGTGAGCTTTTTTGGTGTTATCTCAGGCTATATGGCGTCAGTATTTGTTGCGCCAGATGAAAATGAACGCAATGAAACCAATAAAAATGAGATTAAATTTGAGCTTGAAAAAGCGATTTCCAGAATGGAGCAGAATCAAGCTCAAATGGAAAAGAACCAACAGCAGATGCTGGAAGAAATCACCCGCTTGCGTAAAGAGATCAATAATAAATAGTCGGCGCAGAGTAAATTAACCTGTGCTTTCATATTAATGTTTGATAAATCATAATAAAGTCTGAGCATTTATAATATAGTTTGATGATTTCTAGATTTGAATCGAATCAAAATCTAAATCAAGGTCGTGGCGCTTCGCCCACACCAGACTAAAAGGGAGTGAACTGCGACTCCCTCTATACTCTTTATTAAAGAATTAGGCCCCGCAGCTCCGGCGAAATTTAAACAGCAAAATTTCCAACGGAG